>DAOUSS010000106.1 GCA_030627085.1 Candidatus Stahliibacteriota bacterium
AAAAGGGTAAATTTCTTGTGTGCCCTAAATGCGGCGCCAAAGAGCCAGTCAGCGTTTAAGTCTCTTCTTTGGGACGCAGATTGGTTAAGCTGATTGTAGATTCTAGATTTCAGATTGTAGTATTGTTCACCACAAAGGCACAAAGAACACAAAGAGATTTTAGATTGTAGATTACAGATTGTAATTGTGATGTCATAGCGTCTTGGTGTCCTATCGTCGACTACATAATGACTCAATGACGCTAAGACCTAATTACCTAATAACCTAATTACTCATTTTTTTGGTGTCTCCAGAAGGCGAAATGTTTACTGAAAAAAATGTGGAATTTGACAAGGCGAGGGTTGTAATCCTGCCTCTGCCTTACAATAAAACGGGTAGTTATAGAGGTGAAGTAAGTGATGGTCCCGGGGCTATTTTTGATGCATCACAGGAACTTGAATTGTATGATGAGGAGACGGATTTAACCCCGGCAGATATTGGTATATTTACACTTTCGCCACCAGAACTCCCTGTCGCACCAGAGTTAATGATAGATAGGGTCTATAGTATTATAAAAGGATTGATAAAAAAGAATAAGTTTGTTGTATCCCTCGGCGGTGACCATACTGTGACCATTGGTGCGGCAAAGGCATATAAAGAACTCTATCCGAATATAGATTTTTTTGTGCTTGATGCACATTCTGATTTGAGGAATAAATATGAGGGGAACAAGTTCTCCCATGCCTGCACATCCAGAAGATTATCGGAGATGGGAAGAGTTAAAATAGTGGGTGTAAGGAGTATGTCAAAAGAGGAGATAGATTACACAAGAGGGACATCTCATCCCTGTGAGATAGTTTATATGAGAGATATACTCAGAGAAAATAGGAATATGTGTAATGTTTTAGAAGGGCTTTCAGATAATATTTATTTGTCCCTTGACCTTGATGTGCTCGATTCGGGTATTATGCCCTCTGTCCAGACGCCACAACCAGGAGGCTTTTCGTGGTATGGAATACTGGGGTTTCTGAAGATCTTGATAAGAGAGAAGAATGTGCTTGGGTTTGATGTGGTGGAACTTTCTCCTATACAAGCAAATCCTGCTCCCGATTTTCTCGCTGCTAAACTTGTTTATAAAATGATTGGATATAAGAGATTTCTGAAAAAGCCCAGAAATCTCTGATTACACCGATTAAGATAAAAATTACACAGATTAAAAACCTTATAAAATCTACTAAATCTGCGTGATCGGTTAAAAATTTGTGTTATCAAGAGAGCTCAAAAGTAGTTTTTCAAAGCTCTCTAAAAAGACTTGACAAATCAATTATTTTATTGTATACTTTTTTTATGAAGAGAATTATATATCTCTTTCTTTTCCTGCCGACTTTTCTCCCAGGAGGCATTACTGGAAAGATAGCAGGTAGGGTGGTGAGCGCCGAAACGGGTGAGCCACTTCCTTGTGTAAATGTCTACATCCTCGGTACCAATCTTGGAGGAGTAACCGATAACGAGGGGTATTACTTTATACTAAACATTCCCCCTGGCTATTACGATGTGAAGGCTGATATGATAGGATTCCAGCCCGTAATTCATGAAGGAGTGTTGATTATAAGTGATAGGACAACTCCTCTTAACTTCAGTTTGAATCCTACAGTCCTGGATATAGGTGAGGAGGTAATTGTAATTGGTGAAAGACCTCTTATAGAGGCTGACCGTACATCCAAAATTTCTGTTGTGACAGACAGGGAGATAGAGAAGATGCCCCTTCATACTGTTTCTGACATCCTTGCCTCGCAGGCAGGTGTTACTACCGGTACGGGTCGGGAGATACATGTAAGGGGAGGGCGCTCTGGAGAACTTGCCTATATGATAGATGGGATGTCTGTGAGAGACCCGCTCTTCGGGAGTTTTACGTGCTTTCTGCCAAGCAGTTCAATATCAGAAATGGTTTTGCTATCTGGCACCTTCAACGCGGAGTACGGAGATGCAATGTCAGGTGTTGTAAACATAGTTACAAAGAGCGGAGAGACAGACTTTCGTGGTGATATTGGATATAGTAGTATAAATATTATTGGTTCTCCATACAGAAAAAAGAATGCCCTCGCGGAGGACAAGTATGGGTATATACCGCAGGATGTACGAGACTATTACGATGTTTTATCTCTTGGAAGTTTTGAAGGGTATTTGACCGGTAGTGTCCCGGGTCTTCGTAATACCACCTTCTTTGCGGCGGGCAAGCATATTGCTGAGAATAGTTATCTTCCTTTCGGGTATACATTAGAACGGAATATTCTTACCAAAATTACTACCCGTCTCAGAAATTTCAATATATTTCTCTCCTTGCAGGGTGGAGACAATTACTATCAAAATTACAGCCATTCATGGAAATACAGATACAACCATTACCCTCAGGGGGAAAGACTTATACATAGAGAGACAATTTCCATAAGACACGCGCCTAATGAGAGATTCTTCTATAGTTTGGGGTTGAGCAATTTCGTCAACAACAACCTGTTACGGGTAGACGATAAACTACCCGAGGAGTATGAGCCAGGTGTCGCAACTGATCTGGAGTTCTATACTGAGGGTGGTGGAGATTATCCACTCTATCGTGATTCGAAGACGGGTAATGCTTCGTCAAATGGTAGTTTAACAATGCAGTTGAACAACCGACATCAATTGAAGACAGGGTTCAAGGTAGAGAGATATAACCTTTACTTGCGCCAGATGACTCGACTTGTAGTCAGCGGCCCATACCAGTTTCAGGAATTCCAGCACTACCCAGTAGAGGCAGCAGTATACCTCCAGGACAAGATGGAATACGACTATATGGTCCTCAATGCGGGTATCAGGTTTGATTATGCGGACCCGAAGGCAAAGATGTGGAAAGATATCACAGACCCGAGTTCGGGACTGGTACGGGTGGACAAAAAGATGCAGTTAAGTCCCAGAATCGGGCTTGCACATCCTGTAACGGACAGGACTGTACTCCATTTTGCCTACGGGCATTTTTTCCAGAACCCGTCATATTATTGCCAGTACACAAATCTGGATTATCTCGACCCTGAACTGCTTGTAAACAATGTGATAATAGGCAACCCCAGTATAAAGGCACAGAAGACAGTTGCCTATGAGGTGGGACTGCAGCAGAAACTTGCCGATGCACTTGCATTTTATGTTACTGCGTTCTACAGAGATATGACAAATATGGTGACCACAAGGCGTGTCCGCTGGGCGGGAGTGGATTATTTTGTCTATGACAATGCAGACTATGGCAACTCAAAGGGAGTTGACCTGAGCCTCAAAGGAAGACTGGGCAATATTCTTTTTGCATCTTTTAACTACACATTCTCTGTGGCGCGGGGTAATCGTTCTTCACCGATGGAGGGATTCTGGAGCGCATACTATGCAATGCCAGAGGTTATGACCGAGTATTATCTTAACTTTGACAGGACTCACGATATCGCCTTCTCATTAAGCGTTGAATTACCGGAATCTTTTTATACGAGGTGGCTTGCGAATACGAGTTTTACTTTACTTATAGAAGCATCAAGTGGTCTTCCATATACACCTTATGTTGGACCGGGGTTATATATTGAGGAAAATTCAGCCAGGATGCCCTGGACAACCGAAATGAATCTCAGATTTGAAAAGAATATACCACTCTTTAGGGGGATGTCATCCCGTTTGTTCATAGAGGGCAATAACCTCTTCGACCGTTTAAATCCCCTCTATGTATATCCAAGGACAGGAGACCCCTGGGATGCAGGTTGGGGAGGTCTCGGTACATCACCTGATGCTGTGAAAAACCCCAGCCATGTCAGCAAACGTAGAGAGATAAGATGTGGGGTTAAGATTATCTGGTAGGATAATTATGCTGATTATAAAATACTTGACCCAAAAAGTGCTTATACCAAGCTACGTCCTTGTTTTGTGTTTATCGTCTTCATTTCTTTTGTTTGCCCAAAAGAAACGAAGCAAAGAAAAGGGCACCCCGTATGTTTTTCTTAACGGCAGATTACTGCGTCTTATGGCTAATTTCCAGAACTCGCTTCGCTCAGACATCTGGAAATCTTAACGCCAACGCCTTGCAATCTGCCTAAAAAACATAATGGGGATTGGATCTGTATACCACTGTTTTCAACCAGTTAGTGCCAAAACTGTTATAATTACCATAATTATGAAGAAAGTATCCGGTTTAATACTCGTATTTGTAGCACTCTCTCTGTACGGAGGTAAAAGGGATAGGGCTATAGCAATTCTGGATAAGGGACAGCTCTCAACCACGACGAGTAATTTTGGACTCTTTTCAGAGTTTCATTTCTATGCGCCGTCGATGCACTGGCCATCCTGGGCTCTATTTCAGCAGCAATACTGCTTTGGTCTGGGTCCATTTGCAGCAGTGGAAAATAATGTAATTGAATCTTTCCTTTCAAGGACATACTTCGATTGGGATGCACTGGATGGCTCATTTGGCGACTTGTATTCGGGCGATCTCAAGACACCTGATGGGATGCCCATTATGGCAATAAGTGATGCTGATACTACCTGGCCAAAGGATGCCTCTGGAAACAGATTCTGGCCCGGGAGATTCAGGAGAAACCCTGATACAGGGGAGGAGATATTTGGGGAGTTTGTATCTGAGAGGGATGCCTTCTGTATATTTAATGATAAATATAATCTCAAGGGTTCTCTTGGAATTGAGGTGAGACAGACCACATATTCGTTTGGCAGGGCTTATGCAGAGGATTTTATGTTTTTTGACCTTGAGGTCATAAATACTTCCGATTCCACGATACACGATATGTACTGGGGATATTACGGAGCATTCCGTCCAGATTATGACTTCAAGGATTACATAAGCTTTTGTGAAAATGACTTCATATACTACGAGGATGGGGATGGAATTCCTCTTGAACCCTGGGAGTCGGTTGGAAAGATTGGTGTGGGTGTTCTAAAAACGCCTTATGATATGGGAATTACTGATTTCCATTATTTTGACAGAACCTATAGACCGCTTACTGACGAGCAGATGTGGCCTGTGGTATCGTCAGATACATCCAGCCCGGATATAGAGCTGTCTTATTACTTTCATGGCGATGATGTAAGAATAGATAATACTGAGCTCATAAAAGAACTTCCTTATGATAGCCTTAGAGCATGGAATTTCGTCGTATCTACGGGTCCGTTTGATTTCTATCCGGGTGATACGGTCTATTCTGCCATTGTGGTAGTGGCAGGTTTTGATTCATCCGACCTTTTTTCTAATCTCTCTGAAGCGAGGGTAATGGCAGGAAGAAATTATCTTGGTTCAGGACCTCCGGCATCGCCCATTGTGACTGCTGTTACTGGAGACAAAATGGTTACTCTTTACTGGGAAGCAGAGCCTTCTGAAAGCAGTATAGACCCCCGCACAGGAGAGAGGGATTTTGAGGGATACAAGGTATACAGAAGTACTGATGAGGGTATGACCTGGGGCGAACCGATAACTGATGAGTATGGAAGAACAGTGGGTTTTGTTCCACTTGCAATATTTGACTTGAAAGACGATATAAAAGGAAGAGACCCTGCATTTCCTCAATCTCTTGGAGAGGATACTGGTCTGCGGCACACATTTATAGATATGGATGTTATAAATGGCGTTGAATACTGGTACTGTGTTACAGCATACGATCGAGGTAATCAAAATCCCGATTCTTTGGAGCAGTCTTATGAATCCCCTAAAGGCAGAC
>DAOUSS010000023.1 GCA_030627085.1 Candidatus Stahliibacteriota bacterium
TACAAGCAAGAAAAACGCTGATAGAGAGTTTGAGCACACAGAGAATAATAAATATTATCTCTCTGTGTTCTCTGTGGTTAAATTTTTGACAATACTCACAAAACAAAAAGGAGAAGATATGTGGCAGTGCTGGGTGATGTTTTATATAGGATTATGGATTCTTGCTTCAGGAATTATGTACGGCGGAAGCATAAAATTCTCAAACATTGTGTTCGGAGGATTGATCGTAATCCTCTCCCTATGGGCAGGCATAAAAGCAAGGAACAGATAGATGCAAAAACTAACACACATAGTGATTCAACTGGCCATCCTTTTCTTCTCTATTATTGTGCATGAGGTTTCACACGGATATGCAGCACTCAGAAGCGGTGATCCTACGGCAAAATACTCTGGAAGACTAACCCTGAATCCACTTCGCCATATAGACCCATTTGGAACAATAGTGCTTCCGATCCTTCTCATCCTTATGAGATCGCCGTTCCTTATAGGCTGGGCGAAACCCGTGCCTATCAATCCGTATTACCTCCGTAATCCCAAGAAGGATATGGCGAAGATAGGTGCAGCAGGACCGCTCTCAAACCTCGGACTTGCCATAATATTTGCAATTATTTATAGAATAACGGGGATGGGGTTTATTTCATTTTTTCTCTTGTATGCGGTCTTTATAAATCTTCTTCTTTTTCTGTTTAATCTCGTCCCTGTTCCTCCTCTGGATGGCTCAAGAATAGTTGCCGGGTTTCTTACACATGACGCGTATGAAAAATATATGAGAATAGAACCCTATGGCTTTATCATAGTCTTTGCACTTCTATTCCTGCTATTTAATAGTGTGCTCATTCCGGCAGTCCGTCTTATGTGCAGGTTGCTTACAGGAGTTGTAATATAATAATGAAGGCAAAAAAAATTTGTCTATTCCTGTTTCTATTTGTTTCCCTATCAAATTGTGCAAAGAAAGGTCCTCCTACCTCTCCTGATAAAACCCCGCCATCTTTGTCATCTGTGGAAGTAGTCGACCACAATCACATAGAGGTAATCTTTAACGAGGACATTCAAACACAACCCGCCGAAAGCCTCTCAAATATCATAACGGATGGACTTCATATTCTTGCCTCTGTGGCAATGGGAAAGAAAATCTTTCTCACCACCGCTGATATGGACACGGTGGAGTATAAAATTAGATTGTTGAATATTAGAGATATTTCAGGAAACGGAAAAGACGAATATAAAACCAAATTTAGAGGGACCCTACAGGAGGATACCATACCACCCGCTATTGCGAGAGCTCCATCCGCGACTATCAGAAATACACCGTCGGATACGAACTTCACAGTAAAATTTACAGAACAGATCGATAATTTCCGCACCTACATCATGCCTGAGGCAAAGATGGATTACAATTGCAATAAAGCAAAAACCGAGATCAAATTTAAAATCTCTGCAATAGACACACTAACTGTCTATCATCTTTACGGAGTATTCTGGGACAAGGCGGGAAATTCCAAAAAGCTTGAAATCATCTTTACGAGGGAGAAAAATCTTCCACTTATATGGTTAAAAGGAATGATAGAGGATTCGACTGTTCTGCTTATGACCCAGAACGGAAGGCTTTCTCAGTTTACCGTATCTGACAGTATGGGCAATTTTATCCTTCAGAATCTCTATCCCGGTGATTATACCTTGTTTGGAAAAGATAAAAATATGTATTTCTCCTCAGATATATTTACACTATCCTTTTCAAAAGAGGAAGTAAAATTGTATCCTATAGACCAAGAGAAGATGAACAGCAGAATGCTACAGACCTTAAACTCTCTTTACGAGATTTACATTGAAGATATTAAATGACAACATCAGTTACATTACTTCTCATATCTATGTTTGCCGGGGTTGTTGAACGAATACTCCAATCAGGCCTCAAGGGACCCATTACGGTATTCTTAATATCGATGTTGCCGGTGTCTGAATTGAGGGGCGCTATTCCAGTTGCAATTCATACATTTAAGATGTCTATCCCCTATGGTTATATCGTGTCTGTGATTGGTAATCTGATACCGCCTATTCTAATTCTGTTGTTTCTGGGTCCATTCTCTAAGTTTCTGTCAAGATGGAGACCTTTTAGAACCTTTTTTAACTGGTTATTCTCATATACAAAATCGCGATCTTTAATCGTCGAAAACTACAAAACCATTGGCCTTACAATCTTTGTGGCAATACCACTGCCAATAACAGGCGCCTGGACCGGTTCAATAGCAGCGTTTCTTTTGGGTATGGACCTCAAATATGCAATGATTGGCATACTTGCCGGCGTGTTGACTGCTGGCGTCATCGTGACTTTGATATCCTGTCTCTCCTTGATGGGTGTTATAATAGGTGTAATTCTACTTCTTTCAATAGGGGGAATTGGCTTCATACTGCAAAAGAAGGGCAGAAGGTGATTTTTTCTTGACTTTTACCTGTTTTTATGTTATAATAATCTATCTATGGATAAAACTAACTTTCTTGCCGTAATACTCATCATTGTACTTCTGGTGGTCTGGAACATCTTTATGATGCAAAGGATGAGGTCCACACCTCCAGCAGCAGAAATAGAGGCACCCGATACTACCCGTGTAGAAGAGGTAAAGCCTGTAATTGAAGAGAAGCGACCACTTTCTGTAACCGCAAAGCTCGATACAATAGAGACGCCTCTTGTCTTTGCAGTATTTTCAAATATAGGTGGAAGTGTTGTAGAATATACACTCAAAAAATACAAATACCATAAGAAGGGTTTCGTCCAACTCATACCGCCCGGACAAAGATGTGTCACCGATATAATAAGAATGGACGGCAAGACCTATGACCTGAAAAACTCTGTCTACTCCATTAAAGAAAGAGACGAGAATTCTATCACATATATCCTTCGTTTGGGTGATGGTAAAGAGCTCATAAAGAAATACACATTTTCTAATACAGATTATGCTGCCTTGCTTTCCCTGGATCTTCCCGTAATTGAAGATTACATTGTTGCCTGGGATGGCGGACTTCTCTTTACAGAGAAAAACCAGCAAGATGAGTTGAGATTTTTTTCAGCAGTTGCCTTTACAGAAGGCGGACCTATATCTACCTCCTTATCCTCGCTCTCGTATGAGGGTGAAGAGATTCCCTCTATGGCATTGAAATGGGTAGGGATCAAGAATAAATATTTTCTTGCCTCCATAATTCCAAAGAAAGCAGAGGTAAAAGGTGTCAAAATGAGGAGATTCAGTAAATCTCCTCCTCGTGGAGGAGGTTGTATCCCTGGTGGCAGAGGATGCAGCCCTACAGGAGGAAAAACTATCAATCCCGACGATGCAAGGATGGGCGTATATCTCACAACAAGACCCGAATCCACATTGGAATATCTACTTTTTATTGGCCCTCTCGACTATCAACTTCTTTCATCCTATAAAATAGGGCTTGAACATGCCTGTTATATGGGATGGAAATTTATAAAACCTATATCTCGTGCTATATTATTTGTAATTATGTTCTTTGGTCGCTTTATGCCAAATTACGGATTGGTCGTCATTCTATTTGCCCTTTTAATATCCTTCATATTCTATCCGATAACATCGTTTAGTCAGAAGACCATGAGGAAGACAGCAGAAATTCAACCGAAGCTTCTCGCCCTTCAGAAAAAGTACAAGAAAGACCCTCAGAGACTAAATAAGGAAACAATGGAACTTTATAGGAAATCCGGGGTTAACCCAATGAGTGGTTGTTTGCCATTACTGATACAGATGCCTATATTCTTTGCACTTTATGCCATACTTCAGACCACGATAAACCTGAGAGGTGCAGAGTTTGTGGGCTGGTTAAAAGATCTCTCACAACCCGATCCATATTTTGTCTTACCTATTCTTATGGGAATAACTATGTTTCTCCAGCAGAAAATTATGGGGACACAAGCAACGCATGGGGAGAGTCAGCGAATGCTAACTTACATGATGCCCATATTTCTTACATTTATATTTCTCTCCCTCCCATCAGGAATAGTTTTATATTGGTTATCTTATAATATCTTTACTATAGCACAGTTGTCCTATCTCAAGCGAAAGATACAACCCGTAATACAGTAATTAACAAATTGGACGCAGATAGACGCAGAAAGACGCAGATAAATAAAAAGAAAATTTTTTGAAAATAAATAACCCGTGTTAATCTGCGTAAATCAGCGTCTAAATAACAATTCTGATTTTTGATATTTGATTTTTTTTATGGGGGGTTTATGGAAGAACAACCAAAAGGACAGAGAGTAGAGATAGAACTTCCCGAAGATGCAGCACAGGGAATATATTCTAATCTTGTAATAGTAAGTCATTCACCTTCTGAATTTGTTCTTGATTTTACAAGGATACTGCCCGGCTTGAAAAAGGCAAAGGTATATTCACGAATAATTCTTTCTCCTAAGCATGCAAAATCTCTATTGAAAACATTGGGCGACAATATAAACAAATTTGAGGAAAAGTTTGGTGAGATAAAAATAGACGACACAACGAAAAAAGAGATAGGATTTCAGGCATAAATCATTTTAATCTTACAGCGAGGTGGTTATGAACCTGAATTTATTAAAAAAACTGATTGACCTTGTTGAGAAACGCGATATTCAGGAACTGGAGGTGCAAGAAGGTGAATTGAAAATACGCATAAACAAGGGCAAGTCACAAGAATTTACTCCGGGTATTATACAGGTTCCTTCTCCTTCAAAACAGGAAACGCCTCTTGTTTCAGAAGAGAAAAAGGAAACAACCAAATTTATACCGATAAAGGCTCCAATGGTCGGAACATTTTACCGGGCGCCTGCGCCAGGTGCTCCACCCTATGTAGAAACCGGAGATACAGTAACACCAGGGAAGGTTGTATGTGTAATAGAGGCTATGAAGGTAATGAACGAGATAGAGTCAGAGGTTTCCGGTAAAATTGTAAAGGTGCTCGTGGAAAATGAAAAATCAGTGGAGTTTGGACAGGAATTGTTCCTCGTAGAACCAATTTAAAAATCAGTCCATCATCCCTATATCTATGTTTGTCTGTTTGTCTTGTATGTCTGTTGTTTTTAACCTATCAATTATAAATTAATCTAAGGGGGTATAGATATGGCAAAAAAAATGATAATGGGGATGGTGGTGGGAATTATACTTCTGATATCTTTTCCGCTTTACGGCGCAGCCTCACAGGCAGGCGCTATATTTCTGGCGATCTATCCGGGGGCAAGGCCTAATGGTATGGGGACTTGCTTTACTGCAATTGCGGATGATGCTATGGCAACATATTATAATGATGCGGGTATGGCATTCCAAGATAAAACTGACATTACGCTTATGCACGCAAACTGGCTTCCTGGTCTATACCCTGATATGTACTACGAGTATATAGGAGGTATCCACGAGTTCCCGGGAATTGGAAAAATCGGAGCTAATTTCACATATCTTACCACCGGAACAACAGTAGCAGTAGATGAAAAGGGAGATCCGATTCCCGGAGGTGTCTTCTCGAGTTTTGACCTCGCTGTTAAGCTTTCATACGCCACAAAGTTATACGAAAATCTATCTATAGGTGTAGGAGGAAAGCTTATCTACAGTTATCTTGTTCCAAGATGGATCATTGAAAGAATATGGGGAATGGAACAAAGGGGTGGGGGAACGGGTACATCATGGGCTATCGATCTATCTATGTTCTATAAAACATACCTTGATGGATTGAATATCGGTCTATCACTCCAGAATATCGGCCCCAATATAAGTTATTTGGAATCAGGAGGGTCGGATCCACTTCCCCGCACATTCAGACTGGGCATCGCATACTCCCCTATCCATACACGGATAAATAAACTTACTCTGACAACCGAACTGACAAAGATACTGGTGGGGATAACCCGAGATATAAATGATGAGTGGGAAGACACCTGGAAGGGAATCGGTATAGAGTATACACTCTCCGAGTTTCTCTCTGTAAGGGGTGGATATTTCTGGGATACAGTTGGAGAAAGAGTTGGCCCCACATTTGGTGGAGGAATAAGATTTGCGAATTTTGAGTTTGATATTGGGGTTGATTCCGAAATATATGATTTCCCAACCAATAATTACAGACTCTCGCTGTATTACTTTATCAAGCCCGGTTCTTCATCCAATTAATTTCTGCTATTATGAACGGTCTTCTTGTGGTCAACAAACCGGTTTCGTGGAGCTCTTTTGACATTGTAAAACTGATAAGAAAGATTATCGGGATAAAGAAAATCGGTCATACAGGTACGCTTGACAAAGAGGCATCGGGTGTCTTGCTTATTTGTACAGAAAAGGCTACCAAACTTGTAGAAAAGTTCATGGATAAGGAAAAGGAATACGAGGTAGAGGGCAAGCTTGGCGAAAAAACAGATACGGATGATGCATCAGGAAAGGTAATAGAGAAAAAAACAATCGGGAATATACCATTGAGTAATTTCAAACGGGTAATTGGAGAATTTGTGGGTGAGATATATCAAATTCCACCAATGTATTCCGCGATAAGAGTAGATGGCAAGAGACTTTACAAAATTGCACGAAGCGGAAAAACAGTAAAAAGAAAACCAAGAAAGGTCTTTGTGAAGAGTATAGACCTTCTCTCCTATTCTTTGCCATATTTCAAACTCAAAGTGGTATGTGGAAAGGGTTTTTATATACGGGCACTGGTGAGGGACATAGGAGATAGACTTGGTGTTGGAGCTTATACAAAAAATCTTGTAAGGACAAGGATAGGAGAGTATACACTTCACGATGCTCTAACGATAGATGAATTGAGAAACAGGGATAAAATCATCTCAAAATACATCCCACTTGACTAAATTTAAAAAGAGCCATCCCTGCCTGCGGTAGGCAGGTTTGATTTTTAATATTTACATTTTACTTAAGTGGCAATGCAAGTTTTCACCGATATAAAACAAACAAAGAGATTATCCGTTAACACAATTACATGGGGTTCATTCGATGGAGTCCATAGAGGACACTGGAAGATTCTCGCAGCAATGAGAAGCAAAGGAAGCCATCTTATAATAACATTCGAGCCCCATCCACAGACAGTCTTTTCACGGGGGTCATTCTGCTACCTGACTACTCTCGGTGAAAAGATAAGGCTTATGAAGGGTTTTAATATCGAGAATCTTCTTATACTTCCTTTCAGTATGACACTTGCCCAGTTCGGACCCGAGGAGTTTATTGATTATATCTTCCATTATATCAGGGCAAAAGAGGTTATAGTTGGCGAAAATCACAGGTTCGGGCAGGGTCAGAAAGGGTCTTCAAAAACATTAATTGCCATCGGTAACAGGAGGGGAATAAATGTGACCATACTTCCTCTTACAACAATAGACGACACCAGAATATCCTCATCCCGTATCAGGAAGAATATAAAACTCGGTACTGTGTGTATTGCCAATAGGTTACTTGGAAGACGCTATTCTGTGAAAGCCAGAATAATAAAAGGAAGAGGACGAGGAAAAGAGATCGGTAGACCAACTGCAAATCTGGATATTTCTGAAAAAAAATGCATTCCTATGGATGGTGTCTATGTCGGAAGGGCAAGGCTGGGAAAGAAGAAGTATGACTGCCTGATATCCATAGGCCAAAGACCAACTTTCAAGGACAATAGTATAGATAATAAGAGTGTGTTTGAAGTCCATATATTAGATTTTAATCAGGAAATTACGGAAAGGTTGCTTGAGGTCTATTTCGTGCACTTCCTGCGTAGACATATCCTGTTTAACAACATTACTGAACTAAAAAAGGCAATAGACAAGGATGAGAAGATTGCAAGGAAGACACTGAATAATAGATTTGTACTGTAATTACCATTAAAAGACAATTGGACACAGATTTACCCCGTTAAATAGCTGGAGTTTATTTTTGAGTTATTTAACGGGGTGAACGCAGATAGTAGTAGATTGAAAATTGTAGGAGCGACTTCCCAGTCGCGATAGAAGGAAAAAGGATAAAGGTTAAAGGATAAATTACATAATAACTTAATAACCCAATGACCTAATAACTAATTAACTATAAAGGAGGAGATATGGAAAAAGAAGGAAAACAAAAAATAATAAAGAAATTCCGTGTACACAAAACTGATTCTGGTTCACCCGAGGTGCAGATAGCATTGCTAACATATAAAATAGGTATCCTTTCAGAGCATTTCAAAAAACACCCAAAGGATGTTCACTCAAGAGTTGGACTTATAAGGATGGTAAACAGGAGACGGAAACTCCTGAATTATCTTCTTCAAAAAGACCCTGCGCGATACTCCAAAGCGGTGAAAAAATTAAAATTAAGAAAGTAATAACATAGATATATAAGGAGGATTAAGGATATGCGAAAGGAAATAGAATTAGGCGGAAGACAATTATCAATCGAGACAGGAGATATTGCGTTCCAAACTGATGGTTCCTGTTTGGTCAAATACGGAGATACTGTAGTTCTCTCAACTACCTGTTTTTCAAGACAGGAATCTGACTCTATGGGTTTTATCCCACTCACCTGTGATTACAGAGAAAGAACCTATGCAGCAGGCAAAATCCCCGGCGGTTTCTTTAAGAGAGAGGGGAGGCCTACGGAGAAGGAAATACTATCTTCAAGACTTATGGATAGACCTATTAGACCACTTCTGTCTGAACACCTGAGAAAAGAAGTTCAGTTGATAACCACTGTCCTTTCACAGGATGGAATGAACGATGCAGATATACTGGGAATTGTAGGAGCAAGCCTGTCACTTGCAATTTCTCCTGTTCCGTTTATGGGACCTGTTGGCGCGGTGAGGATTGGCTGGCTCAATGGGGAATTCATCATAAATCCCACCTTCAGCGAACTGGCAGAGTCAAAACTCAATCTGGTAGCCGCAGGTACCAAAAAGGGAATAACTACTATAGAGGCAGGAGTTTATGAACTGGAAGAACCCATCATAATAGAAGCGCTTCATCTCGCAGAGAATGAGATCAAAAAAATAGTGGAACTGCAGGAAGAAGTAATCTCAGCAAATGGTAAGGAAAAGTTCACTCCTTCTACGGAGAACTACAAGGATATTGAAAAAAAGATAAGAAAAACCGCTTCAGAAAGACTTAAGAAACTGCTCACTATCCCTGTAAAAAAGGAAAGAGGTGAGAAAATAGGCATGCTTATAACAGAAATAAAAAAAGAATTCGAGGAAGAATATGAAAATGTAGTGGAATATATTTTTAATAAACTGGAGTCGGAAATACTCAGAGAAGACATAAAAAAGGGAATAAGGATAGACGGAAGAAAGCCCGACGCCTTGAGAGATATCACATGTGAAGTCGGAATTCTTCCCAGAACCCACGGTTCAGCTATATTCAAAAGGGGGGAAACACAGGCATTATGTACCGTTACACTTGGAACTATGGGAGATGAACAAATGATAGAAGCTCTTGAAGGCAAATCCTTTAAATCATTTATGCTTCATTATAACTTCCCGCCATTTTCCGTTGGAGAAGTCAGAAGGATGTTTGGCCCCGGAAGAAGAGAGATCGGACATGGAGCACTTGCAGAAAAAGCCCTCTTTCCCATTCTCCCATCGGAAGAAACATTCGCTTATACAATAAGGATTGTATCGGACATCCTTGCTTCCAATGGTTCGTCTTCTATGGCAACTGTGTGCGGTGGATCACTCGCTCTTATGGACGCAGGAGTTCCTATGAAATGTAATGTTGCAGGAATAGCAATGGGACTCGTTGATGATATAATACTGACAGATATAACAGGAGAAGAGGACCATCACGGTGATATGGATTTCAAGGTTGCAGGTACTCCTACTGGGATAACTGCTCTGCAACTGGATATAAAGAAAGAGTGGATAGATATTCAAACCATTTCAGAAGCTCTCATAAAGGCAAAGGACGCAAGAATAAAAATACTTGAAATTATGAACAGCACCATATCATCGCCAAGAAAGGATATTTCCCAATATGCCCCCAGATTAAAGGTAATCTCCGTTCCAAAGGAGAAGATCGGTCAGGTTATAGGTCCGGGCGGTAAAGTGATTAGGGGTCTCTGTGAAGAAAGTGGTGCAACTATAGAGATAAATGACGAAGGCAAGGTATCCATCTCTGGCGAGACGAAAGAATCTGTGGAACTTGCAGAAAGACTTGTCAAACAACTCACAGAAGATGTAGAGGTTGGCAAGATATATGTTGGAACAGTTAAGCGTATACTTCCATTCGGGGCATTTGTGGAGGTACTTCCTAATAAAGAGGGTATGATTCATATATCCCAGTTGGCTCATCAACGCGTAAGGTCTGTTGAAGACGAAGTGAAGGTGGGCGAAAAGGTTAAATGCAAGGTTATAGGAATTGATGAACAGGGCAGGATTCAATTATCAAAGAAGGCTGCATCATAAAGTTCAGTTTAATACAGTTTTTAACCTGTGATGGACATTCTCCTTGCAGTAAGAGATACAATAAGCCATTATGATTTGATAAGGAAGGGAAATACTATTCTGGTTGCTTGCTCAGGTGGAGCCGATTCCATTGCCTTACTCTATATTCTTCTTGAAATCAAAAACACCATCGGAATAGGTGACATTCAGGTTGCCCATCTTGATCACCGCATAAGAGAAAACTCCCATAAGGATGCAGGCTTTGTTAAAAAAACCTGCCGTAATATTGGCATTCCCTGTATTGTGCATACTGAGGATGTTCCAAAATTTGCGAGAGAAAATTCTCTCTCTCTTGAAGATGCCGCAAGAACAATAAGATACAGATTCCTGGAAGAAAAACGAAAGGAACTTCATCTTGACATAATCGCAACAGGCCATAACCTGAACGACCAGATAGAAACATTCTTTCTGCGAATAGACAGAGGTACAGGACTTAAAGGACTTTCACTTATCCCGCCAAAGAGAGACAAAATCATTCGCCCTCTTATCTGCATATACAGAGATCAAATCCTTCAGTTTCTAAATAGCCGTTCTATCCCTTACAGGATGGATGAATCTAATCTTAACCTATCAATAAAACGCAATCTTATACGGCATAAACTTGCTCCTCATCTGCTTGAAACACTACCCGATTTTGGAGAGAAACTCATACGCCTACGCGACACCCTGGAGGCTGATGAGGAGGTAATTGAGTCATTAGTAGATAAAATATGGGGCGAAGTGGCAGAGATTGAGTAACAACTGATGGAGTTTCTGTATATGAACAAAATAATTATTGACACGACAAAACTCGCAAAATACTGCCTCGGGATCAGGATGCGAGTGATAAAAAAGACGCTTCTATCTATGGATATTCCACAGGAGAAGAAGTATGTAGAATACATCCTTTCTCTTCTTGAAAAGAATAAGACAGGAAAGAGGATAGATCTTCGGGGAGTTATCGTCCGTAGAGACTATGATAAATTGATTATAGAAAGCGAAAAGAGGGTTTTGCACCCTGATCTGCAGGAATGGACACTCCCTACACAAGGAAAACTCGAATTACCTGATTGTATTATAGAAACGGAACTCGTCCCTGTGAAGAGTATTAAGTCTGTCAATGGCAAGATTGGTTCAAAGAATACAGTTTATTTTGATATGGATAATCTCTTATTCCCTCTCAAAATAAGACATAGAAGAGCAGGCGATGTATTTATACCATTTGGATTTAAGGGGAAAAAGAAATTGAAGGATGTATTTGTAGACGACAAAGTCTCTGTATACAAAAGAGCATATATTTTGCTTGTTGTAGATGCCAATGACAGCATTCTCTGGATTGCAGGATATAGAAGATCAAATATAGCCCCTCTAACAGGGGCTACTCAAAAAGTCCTTAAAATTAATTTTCTTTCCCGACCCCTACCTGAAGAAAAAGACCGCAAATAGCACCCCCACAACTGCTCCCGCAAAGACCTCAAAGCGAGTATGACCGAGTAACTCTTTAAGTCTATCCTCTCCGAGTTTTCTCTTAAATTGAATATCCTCCATAATCTTATTTAATATCTCAGCCTGTTTCCCCGCAGCCCGTCTGACACCTTGTGCATCAAACATCACAACCAGAGTAAATACCAACGCCATTGCAAACATCGGAGAATCAAAGCCAAAGGTTATACCTACTGATGTCGCCATAGCAGTAACAGCAGCAGTATGGGAGCTGGGCATGCCACCTGTATCAATAAACCACCTGAAATCAAATTTTTTGTTTTTTATTATCCCCAGGGTTACCTTGAAACACTGAGCGATTAACCAGGCAAAAAATGTGGCAAGGAATACCCTATTCCTGAATATTTGAGAGAAGAAATCCATTGTCTTAATGTAACTCAACCCTTCAGGGTTGCTTATTACCCCTTCACAATTAACTTGTACATTATACCACAGGAAAGCAGAAAAGTCAAGGAAAATTATAACCCAGGGTGCTTCAGACCTTAAGCATGGATAATTAAACCTTTTTCCCTTGACATTTGCGAAATTTGGTGCTATAATCCGGGTTGGTCAGTTAGTTGGTTAGTTGGTTGGTTGGTTTGTTAGTTGGATAGTTGGTTAGTTGGATAGTTGGTTAGTTGGATAGTTGGTTAGTAGGCACGAATTCAATTCGTGCAAAAAGGCAATGA
>DAOUSS010000134.1 GCA_030627085.1 Candidatus Stahliibacteriota bacterium
TACAAGCAAGAAAAACGCTGATAGAGAATTTGAGTACACAGAGAATAAATAAATATTATCTCTCTGTGTTCTCTGTGGTTAGTTTTTCACACTACCGGTAGAAAAGAAAGGAGGAGATATGTCGAGGGAAGGACTGCTCGGATTGCTTTTTGGGGTATTGGCTCTGGGGTCATTTGCGATGGTCCCTGCCCAGAACCTTCTACTAAATCCCGGATTTGAATCCTGGATAGAGGGAAAACCCGATCACTGGTATGGGACTACTGCCTGTACTACATACAAAACTATCGATACCCTTCACAGTGGATACTGTGGGTGTAAATTGGAATTTACATCATCCACAGAAACACAATGGCTGGAACAGTATGTAGATGTGAGCCCCAGCCTGAATTACACCTGTTCCCTATGGGTATACGATAATTACCCACACTCAAAGGCGAGAGTCTATCTCAGATGGTACGATGCAAGTAACTCTTACATCTCCTATAATTCCTCCAGTTACAGTTCCGATAGCTCCAGTTGGCAGGTTTTAACCTGGAGTGGTCTTTCCCCATCTGATGCAGATAGTCTCCATTTCGAGATAAGAGCCTACGATGAAGCTTGGGGAGATACTATAGATACTGCCTACTTTTATGTTGACGATGCTGCAATTATGCTTCTTCCTATGTCTCCTGTAATCTCAAATGTAACCCGTACCCCGGATGCCCCGGATGCCGCTGATACAGTTATTATAAGTGCCCGGATAACTGATGAGGGCTCTGTTACTGCTGATTCTATGTTCTATAAAATAAATTCTGGCAGTTTTACCCCTACCCATCACGACAGCGTTTCTACTTCAACTTATTACTATCACATTAACCCGCAGAGCAATAATGACACCGTCTGCTTCTATATCTGGGCTAAAGATAACGATGATTCTGTTTCTGTATCAGACACATCCAGTTATGTGGTAAACCCTCAGGCGACCGTGAGTCTTCCCCTTGCCTATGGTTCACCAGGGGATACCGTAGCGGTTCCCATATCTGTAAGCGACCTTACGGGTATGGAGGTGTTATCCTTTCAGTTTGTGGTTGTCTATGACACAACCATACTGACTGCTGTCGGTATAGATACATCCAGCACTCTTCTTAATGGGGCTGGCTGGTTGACCGAGTGGAATACTGATACTGATTCTGTGTCTGTTGCATCTTCTGGAGCTTATCCCCTCTCTAATTCAGGAGACTTGATAAAACTGCTATTTAAGGTTTCATCTGGGGCATCTACAGGTGATTCATCAGGTTTAATCTTCACATCCTTTACATTCAATGAGGGAACTCCTGAAGTGGTCACTGAGGATAATGCGTTCATTGTCATAGGTTCCTATGGTGATGTGAGTGGAAATGGTGAGGTTATGGCTTATGATGCATCCCTCGTACTACAGTATCTGCTTGATCTCGTACCTCTCACTCTATCCCAGCAGATAGTAGCCGATGTTAGTGGTGCAGATGGTATCACTGCGCTTGATGCCTCCCTTATACTCCAATATGTTGTTGAGACTATTACAGGGTTCCCTGTGGAGACAGGTGGAAAGGAATTTCCCACATCTGCAGTGCTTACACTTGAGGATGTATCAGGAGCACCCGGAGGGATAGTTAATGTGCCGGTATTGATAGAGAATCCTGAGGGCCTATTCTCCTCAGAGTTCACACTTACATTTGACCCTAATCTACTTTCCTTAGAGGATGTATCAACAACTCTTTCTGGATACCAGTGTCTGTATAAAGAAGAGGAGGGTGAGGTAAAAGTCGTGCTTGCTGGCACAGAATCACCCGAAGAGGCAAACACCGTTAATTTCACCTTCAGGGTAAAGGAAGATGCCGAATTAGGTTGCAAGATTTCTCTTAAGGATGTAAGGTTGAATGAGAAGGATGTGATTTCAAATGGTTCATCCTGCTTCTTTGTCGCAAACCCTGCTTTGTTAACATTTCATCTCTATAGCGTGCGTCCAAATCCTGGCCGTCAATTCACTATCAGATATTGCCTTCCTGTTGATGGATACACCATCCTCAAGCTATATGACATAACGGGAAGGACAATCAGAACATTGGTTGACGGACCCACAGATGCTGGAGAGCATACAGCAAAATGGGATGGAAAAGATGATGCTGGTAAGCCTGTTTCAAGTGGTATATACTTCTACCAGTTGAAATCAAGTGAGAATAACGAGATAAAGAAACTCACTATCTTGAGGTAATACTGAAACAGCCCACGGAGTACAGTAATATAGCCCACGAAGTACACAGAGAACACTGAAGATAGAGAAAGATGGCCCACGAAGTACACAGAGAACACTAAAATATAGAAAAATAAAAATCAAATAAAAAATTCCGTGTTCTCAGTGTCCTTCGTGGGAAATAATTGCTGTTATCCGCAATTTGCAATGTCTTTTCCGCAATTCGCTATTTATGACTAAGGATGAATTAGAAAAACGAACTAAAGAATTTGCATTGAGGGTGATTCGGTTTGTGAGCAATCTGCCGAAGAATAAGGTAACAGATGTGTTGGGATATCAACTGCTTAAAGCAGGAACTTCAATAGGGGCAAATTATCGTGAGGCAAATCGTGCAGAATCTCATAATGATTTTATTCACAAAATTGGAATAGTGGAAAAGGAGTCCAGTGAGTCTGAATACTGGTTAGAACTTTTTGATGAGGCTGATATTGGAGACCAGGACGAGCGACATTGGTTGCTCAACGAAGTAGGCGAATTTGTTAAAATCTTTACATCAATCGGCAAAACAGCCAAACAGCGAAGACATTGAATCCGAAATCCGCAATTCGAAATCTGCAATACCTTTATCGATTCGCAATGTCTTTTTCGCAATTCGAAATCCGCAATTCACAATGAATCTCGTGTCCTCCATGGGAGAAAATTTCCGTGGGGGATTTTTTTCTTGACAAACTAAAGTTTTTATGATATAATCTGTCATAACAAAGGAGATTATGTGACAGAGAATAAACACATTTTTTACCATTACACTGGGTGCGGGAAATATTACCCTATGTTCAGTTTTCAAGCCCCACTAACTATCTTTATCCCGCACCCTTTTTATATGGTCTATAGAATTTCGTGACAGTATTGTTCATTGAATTCCCCATTATGTTTTTCAGGTAGTCTTTTCCTACTCCCTACGCTCTACGCCTTACTCTCTACTGTCTGTTCTCCGTGGGAGTTAAAAATTCCGTAAGCAGTGGAAAATTATAGCCTGACCCCATATTTCTGCAATACGCACCATGAGGAAGGTCTTGCCAAAACCTATAAGTGGATTGAAAAAATGATCGAGAAATGATGAAAAGTAAAGAAGTGATAGAAAACAAATATATTTTGAAACTAAAAGAGATGGTGATGGAGTTTTTCAAATATGATAAGGTAAAGATAATTCTTTTTGGTTCTCGGGCAAGAGGGAACAATTACATTTCATCTGATATAGATATTGGTATTATACCCTATGGAAAATTTGATGAAGAAAAAATTACTCTTCTTAAAGAAAAAACAGAAAATTTAAATATTCCATACAAAGTTGAAATAGTAAATTTTATGGAAGTTTCAAAGGGATTTAAACAAGAAGCTCTAAAAAAAGTGGTGATATGGAAAGATTGAAACTAAAATATAATGATGCCTTAAGGTCATTAAGAACTTTGGGAGAAATCTTGGAAGAGCCATTTTCAATCATTATAAGAGATGCTACTATCCAACGGTTTGAATATACTTTTGAAGCATTATGGAAATTCTTAAAAGAATATCTTAAAGAAAAGGAAGGTATCATCTCGAATTCTCCCAAAGCCTGTTTCAAGGAGATTTTTTCGCTAGGATTTTTAACGGAAGAAGATACTGTTAGATGCTTGGAAATGACTGATAGGAGAAACGATACCGCTCATACATATAAAGAGGAGATAGCCCAAATTATTTATAGCAAAATAAAGGGATATTGTACTTTGATGAAAAATCTGTCAGACCAGTTTAAGGACAAAATTGAATAAAGGGTTAACCCCGACTTCCGCATTTAAAATCTGTAAACGATGAAATAATAAGAAACTTGACACTTTTTGGTAAAAGAATGCAAATAGTTGAGCCTGACCCCGTACTGTTCCATTTTAAGGAGGTTTAAATGGACAATTATGAGGAAAAGATAGCCAGTGATCCCCGTATTTGTAGTGGCAAACCGTGCATCAAGGGTACTCGAATTCCGGTTCATCTCATTTTGGGCATTCTAGCTACTGGAGAGGATTTTGATGGAATCAAGAGGGCCTATCCAAATATTGGAGATGCAGATATTAAGGCATGCATAAAGTATGCTGCAATATTGACAGAAGAAGAGGCGGGCGTAGTAATATGAGGATAATTGCTGACGAGAATGTATTTGAGCCCATAATTGAGTGGCTGAGAGCAAACAGACACGAAGTGATAAGTGTTCGGGATTCAGGACTTTCAGGTGTCTCAGATGATGAAATCTATGAGAAAGCAGTCAAGGAGCAATTGGTAATTCTAACGATGGATAAGGATTTTTCGAGGATGCTTAGGTTTCCTCCGGAAAGATGTGGTGGGATAATAGTTATTAAAATTTATCGTTTACGCGTGGATGAGACTACAGAACTATTTAGTCGTTGTTTTGAAGAATTGGATGAAAAGAAGACAGTTGGAAAACTTGTGATAATGACACCACATGGGGTAAAGGTACGGAGCCCAAAACAGGAGAAAGAAACATAGGAATACCTGTCTACCCTGCCTGACGGCAGGCAGGCGACAGGTAGAAAAGACACTAACATAGAACTTCGAACATCGAACATTGAATTACAGACCAAACAAACCAAATCAACCAAACAAACCAGATAAA
>DAOUSS010000129.1 GCA_030627085.1 Candidatus Stahliibacteriota bacterium
AGACCCAAAAGAGATACGGGAAAAGGCGTTCAAAGCGGGAATAAATATTGTCGTATATGCAATGGCGTATTAAAAAATATGGTTCAACTCCATTTTAGTTGATACGAATACCAGGGAAAGCCTGTTTAGCTTTAAGAATGAAGTACTTAGTATCTAAGAAACCATATGCATTGCGTTTGATTACTTTAAGTTTATTGTTTACGCCTTCAAGTTTGCCTGTATGGATAGAATATCGACAATGATTGAGGATCCCTTCTCGGTAACGCTCAAGCCTTTTTGCGAATTGAATGACAGATGGAATTCTACTCTCTTGTGCGAGAGCACACCAGTTTTCAAGTGCCCTTTCAGCGCATCGGGTATACTTGTACTTCCAAATCCTCTTGAGGGCATCCTTAAGGAGATACACAGTAAAGAGACTTTGATTGAGTTCCAACAACTCTTTCAGATGCGGCTTCTCCTCTTGTCTCAGGTTTATCTTGTTCTTGAGAAGGAGATACTTAGATCCCTTGATAATCTTCTTCTCCTCCTCAGTGGCTTTTCGATACTCCTGGTTGCGGACATTATTGATCACTTTGTTGAATGCCTGAACTACATGGAAAAGATCAAAAACAATCTTAGCATTAGAACACCATTTCTTTACAGCCGAAATGAAAGGGTCCCACATATCCATAACGACTGCCTCAATCTTATTCCGATTCTCCTCCGGCATGCTCTCGAAAAAAGCTTCGAGAGTGGACATTTTTCTCCCTTCCCCTATCCAAACAATTCTGCCAGTGGGGTAGTCCAGGACTACTGTGAGGTAGTCATGATGTGGACCCCTGGATATCTCATCCACAGCGAGGATCTTGAGGTCTTGATAATCTGTCCCTCCAAATTCCTCTTCCAGAAACCTTTTGTCGATTCTCTTGACCACTTTCCAGTCAAGATTCAAGAGCTTTGCCACTTCCTTGATGGACATTACCTTGCACAGATCGTGAATATATCGTGCCAGTCGATTGGTGACATGGGCATATGGCTCTACAAAGCCCAAATACTCGATACAAATGCATCCACAATTACTGCACTTAACCTTTCGGTAAGTAAAAACAAGCCATACCTCTGCTGTAGCAAAGTTGAGATCTCGCACTGCCCTGCGAGCTGTTGCGTGGACTCTCGGGGTCTTTTCTCCACAGGCATGGCAGACTGGGGTAAATCTACTATCGGGTTTTATATCAATCCGAGCAAGTGCAGCGTTAGGAGTGACCGATTGAGCTATAATCTTGACACGGGGGAAAGGGAAGTATTGCTTTATACTACAACTGATATAACTGGACATCTGAGACCTCCTTTCTTAGTTTTTGGTATATATTATACCAATAAAGGTCGAAGATGTCCAGTATTTATTTCAAAGAACTACTCCGTCAACTAAAATGGAGAAGAACCGTATTTTCTTTTTTCAGGTCTGACCCCATTTTCCCATTAAGGATTTTTGTGGGTTTTCTACACTGCTACTCCCTCAGGGAAAACCTCCACTGGGACGGAAATGGTTTTATTCCACTTTTCTTTTGTCTGGATCCTCCGCTCAATCTCTTTGGCCACTTTAGCAGTGAGATATTTCTCACCGCATTGCTGGCAAACCCCAGCCGGTACATCCTTAAAGATATACAACTTTCCTTTATAACGATAGTCTAATTCAACCCTATCGCCCTTCACTTCTCCGCCACAAAAGGAACAATCTCCGTATTTAT
The DNA here is from genome assembly GCA_030627085.1 of Candidatus Stahliibacteriota bacterium. Classification (GTDB taxonomy): domain Bacteria; phylum Hydrothermota; class UBA3073; order UBA3073; family UBA3073; genus UBA3073. The sequence continues at coordinate 1,728 of DAOUSS010000129.1, forward strand.
GCATTGCTCTTACCTCCTTTAGTTCTGGTTCTTTCATCGACCCATTTTGGCAGTTTTGGTATATATACTGTTATTATTCTAATCCATTTTATGGGCGTATAACCACAGACTATGTGAATTGGTCGATTTTGTGAATAGCCGAGGACAAGACAACTTGGTCCCCTTGGATCATTGGGATAATCTTCCAATATCTCTCCATTTGAAATAGCCGTTTCTAAATCAGAGATTATTATACCTTCAGCATACCTTTCCTTTTCTGCATGAAAACTAATTTCGTACTCGTCACTCCTTATCTTCTCCTTGATTTCTTCAATCTCCATCAGATTCTTGACCCTTAACCTCGTTGGACTAATGTTTTCGGTTGCCTTTAGCGACCGATTGGGATACCTCGTTGTATCCGAGCAAGTTCACCTGCCCGCGGAAGGAATATCCTCCCGATACAGTAGTATATACAAAGTGAACTTCCGATATACATCTTATCAACTTCTATCCTTTGCTTCCATTTTATCACACATTTTATAAAAAGTCAAGAAAATTTTTGGGGAAAGTTCTGAGAAAAGTAGTGTCCTGTTACCTCTTGTTATTATATGATAGAGACCACCAGAGATTCAATTCCTGGTTTTCTCACCATGATTCAATCCTACCGTAAAATATTGTTTTTGTTAAGCAAGAAGTCAAATAGTTGAACCTGACCCCATTATCCCCGCTCTTCATCTCTGCCTCATTATTGGCAATTTCTTTATCTTTTCGTATGTGTCCATGAGTTTGGTGGATATTGCCCTCTGAAGGAGAGTTTAACCCTATTAGTTTGGAGCGGATATTCTGGCTCAACCCCTAAGTCGATGTAAAATCCTTCTTCCAATTTGATCCCTATACCATAGCTAAAACCAGTCCTTTCTGTATTTTTATTTATATCCAATAGGCAGCCACCACGAAGAAACAGGAAATCTTTATAGGAGTATTCAATCCCAAAAGAAAAATAGAAGAAATTCTCATCATTGATCGACTCTGTAAAATTTCTAACTATGTCCGCTGTCCCCAGAATGCTGTAGTCTCCAAGATTTGGGGATTTATAACCGAGACCCATTCGTAAAAGAGAGGGCAAAGGTGCTTCAAATCTTCCTTCAAATGTAGTATCTTCAAATAAGGTATAACTGTATGTGATAGAAGGTCCTATATTTTGGATAGCACAACCGATACTTAAGTTTTCTTTCCTATATAGCATTGAAATATCAACCGCAGAATAGTAATTATCCATCCTTATATCCCACATGGGGAGCATAGGACTGATAGAAAGCAGTCTCGCTCCAAAGCCAATGGAAAGGTCTTTGCCAATCCTTCTCCCATAGGAGAGCTTGTGCGAGATATCTGTGCCGCCATCTTTGTGGTTATAAATAGCGCTAATGCCTATTCTTCCGCCAATTATTGTGAGAGGGAAGGAGACACCCCAGAAATCATACCTTTCCCCTCCACCAAAAATTAAGGGATATGGACACCATCCACCAGTACCACCAAAAGACAAGCCGTTCTGGAATCCTAATCCGGCGTCATTGTAGTAAGATGCGTAGATATCGTCCGAGATTGCTACAAATGCTGATGATAGTCCTGCAGCCCTTCCGTTCGGAGTCACTATCAAAAAACTCGCATCATCGGATGAGTAGACCACACAGGGCAGTATAACTATGAGACCTACAAGAATTCTCTTCATTTTATCAATACTATCTTCTTCGTCTCCTCATAACTATCAGTTTTAAGCCTTGCGAAATAAATGCCTGATGAGAGACTTCTGCCGTTGAATCTTACAGTATGATAACCGCCTCAAGCCTGTTATCCACGAGTACCTTCGCCTCTTTGCCCAATACATCGTAAATCTTGAGACTAACTTCTTCTTTCTTTGACATTGCAAATTCAAACACCGCTTTTCTCCTAAATGGGTTTGGATATATACTGGTTTAAAAATGGTGTTATCTCTTCTATTCCTTTATCAGGTTGGAATCTGTACACACTGGTACCAGACTATCAATAATATTTTTCGGCCACCATTTTTCATTTATGATTTCATACTCCCCGTTACCGCGATAATATACAAAAACATAACGACAGGGATGCGACCAGTATGCTTCAGGCTCATCGTCAATGAAAAAGAACCAACAATCGTCTCTTGGTATGTATTCCTTATCACCGTCATATCTAGGCTTAACAACGGTTCCAGACTCCATCAGAGTTGGTAATTCGTAAATCTCTTTCCCTTCTATATTATTTTCCAATATCTCTTTGAGGACTATCTCTTCTGCTTCTTTTAAGGAAATAACGGCAGTTCTTGAGCAGGAAAAAATACTAATGAGGCACAGAAAGAGAAGTCCTGAATGATTTTTTACTTTCATCATTAACCACCCCCTTCCCAAAGCGATCTATAATTGAGCCATAGGATTTGGATACAGCTCTTATCGTTTGATTTCGTTGTTATCTCAGTGATTTCAAAGGTATTATGAAAAGAATGTCAGTAATAATTGGAGACATTGGAAAAGTTTCAGGACAAATCGCCTCTTAATGTGTGTTATATGCCGTCGCTCATTCTTCATCTTCTCTAACAATCAAAAATTTATGATGACGATTGTGAGCGCGATCAAATTGTTCTAATCTTAAATTTTTACCATCAAACCAATAATCAAATTCTCCATTCAAAATTAAAGTCCAGTCAAACTCAGCTGTATGGGGTGCCGTATCATTCAAAACCATTTTGTCATCTATAATTGAGTATTTACCACCACCAGATGGAGGCAAAAGATAATTTTCGCCCCAGCAAGAATAACTCGTGTCAGTAAATATGAACGTCGCAGGTCCGCTATCTGTGAATGAACTATCTGTATTATAGTAATGAGTAATTGAATAAGTCCCCTTGTAACATCCTGGTTGAAAAATCTTTTGTGAGTCAAATAGATTACAAGTCATGCAACCTATTAAGATAAAGATGAATGGCAAAAATGCAAATTTTTTCATCATTCCCCCATTTTGCAATCTCTAAAAGCGATGGCAGATAACGGCTGGCGGATATGGGAAGTTGCCTAAGGCAATTTGGGCGTAGTCGAAGGAGAAGCCGTATGTCCGAGCGTTAGCACCGAGCAATCCAAAGGATTGCGAGAGTTCCGAACCCCATTCATATCTTCTCTTCTCTTTCAATAAAGTATTGTCAAAAATTTAACCACAGAGAACACAGAGAATGTTCAGTATTAAGGAATTACAAAAGATTCTATTCCCTCCCCTCTGTGACCTCTTATCTC
>DAOUSS010000283.1 GCA_030627085.1 Candidatus Stahliibacteriota bacterium
CAGAGAACTATGAGTAAGTTGAACGTCTTCACTGAGTTTATTTACATCTTCTATGATTTTCACAGTATTCAGACTGGGAAAAGTAGAGTCCATACCGTCAAGGAATAGAAGATGGTTAGTCGTCGCACCCTGAAGGAGATCTTCCATACCCCATTTGATGCCATTTTTAATATGGGCAGGATTATATGTCTTGTCATATTGAGAATTGAGCAGGGTGTAATCCTCGTCTTTCCATGTTATTCTAAATGGTTTATCTCTATCAGTCCATTTGTATTTTCCTTCAAATGGCCATTTTTTAAAAATGGTTGGACGAGAGAGATATGCCCAGAAATTCGCCCTGCAGAAAGAAGGTGACATACGTATACCAAGTATTTTGCTTCCATCTGGTGCTTCAAGAATATATTCTGTATCACATTCGTCAGGTGTTATCCCCCTGTAAAAAGTTATGGTGTCTATCCCGAATTCTTTGTAGATTTGAGCAATCTGGGATATCTGCCCGAATGAAGTTGGTGTATAACCCTCCTTCATTACCCCGCCAAATTTTTTACCAATCTTCTCTCCAAATAGGAGATTTCTGACTATTGCCTCTCCGCTTATGGAGAACTCTTCTGGAAGAGTGTACCACGGTCCTATCAGAATTCGTCCTTCTTTGATAAATTTTTCGAGCTTTTCTCTATCTTCAGGCTTTATTTCGAGGTAATCTTCTATGGGACATACCTGACCATCCATATGGAAGCATTTATAACGAGGCTCGCTTTTGAGTATATTAGACAATGTCCCGAAAAGATTGATGAGCATCATCCTCGTTTCTTCAAAGTTATAACGCCACTCTCTATCCCAATGAGTATTTGAAATAACATGCCCTATATATTTACCCATCTTATCTCCTTCCAATAATTACAACTTTTCCTGTCTTCTCTTTTAAACCAGTTTTTGCCCCATAAAAGTATATTCCAGATGGGACCTCTCTTCCTTGATTATCAGTAAGTAACTATCTTGGATTTTCACCTCTCAATGAGCGTGTCAGTCTTCCCCCAAGGTCAAAAAATCAATCTCTATTGACCCAGAGAGTTCTGAACTAAAATATACTTCTCCAAGAGCAGGATTGGGAAATACTATGAGCCAGGATACCCCTGGCTCTTCGTTCGGTGATGCGGGAATAAATCTTACAGTCTTTATTGCGTATGGCTGGATAGAAAAACTCACACTGTTGGAATCTACAAAAAGGTTATCCATATTTCTTTCAAGCAGGTTAGTAGTATATACAGAATTTATTTTGAAGCCGGTTTCAATATTGACGGCAATTGGAGAGGCATTAGGATTTTTCAGTCTTATGATATATCCATCACCTGCTCGTTTGAGTGTCAGAAGTCTCATACAATCAGGGTCTATGGTGAGGAAATCATACTCACCACCGTACAGCCCGTCCGCAAAGGAAGGTCAGAAAGGATATAATTACAAAAATCTTTTGCATAATAATGTGCCCGGTGGTTGGGTCTTATCGCCTTGTAAACGCCAATTTCTTTGTAAAGACTCTCTCGTCGGTTGACAACCTACAGAAATAGACTCCATTTGATACAAGATTCCCATTTTTATCTCTACCATCCCAGACTTCCATGTGGGCACCTTCAGAGACCATACCCTCTTTTAAAACCTTAATCTCTTCCCCGAGTACATTATGGATTGAAAGTCTGATTAAGGACGCCGTGGGAAGGGTGTAAGAGATGGTCGTGATGGCGTTGAATGGGTTTGGTGCATTCTGGTAGAAATAAAGTCCATAAGGAGATTCCTCCACTTTTGTCTCTGTAACTGTGACTGCAACATTGAAGGTGGAATCCCACCAGACAGCCATAACATCATTTGGATCCCAGTGTTCAGGGCTATAGGCATCGGGAAAACCCATACCCGCATCTGTGAGGCCCGTATCAGAGATAAGATAGCAGAGTCCAAAATCTCCAAGCTCTTGTCCAACCGTAACATAGTAATAGAGAACCTTAGTATGGTAACCGCTATCTGCCACAGGAGTAGAGTAGGCATTTTCAGTTATATAACCATGCCAGTCCATTATATCTCCACTTGGAAACCTTGTCTCTGCATACCCCGTCCATTCCGCATTTTCAACAAGTCTTTCATCCCAGCCTCTGCCCATATGATATGGTGAATACCAGAAGGCACTGTCGACTGTCCAGTCATAAGGAAGCATCACACAAGCAACTCCCTTTAACCCATAGTTATCATAACCTTCTATAGATACACCAAGTGTTATTAGTAGCTGTTCTCCCTGGCTTACCTCCCTG
>DAOUSS010000301.1 GCA_030627085.1 Candidatus Stahliibacteriota bacterium
AATCGGGATGGTAAAGTGATAAAAACACTCAGGAGATGAAAACTTTAGTGCTCGGCATAGGTAATCCAATTCTCTCAGACGATAGTGTCGGGATGAGGGTGGCGATGGAGCTCAAGAGCAGACCGGGGAAGGGATATTTCGATGTCAAATGGGCGAGTATTGAGGGGCTGTCTACCCTGGATGAGATCGCCGGATATGAGAGGTTGATACTCATAGATTCGATAAAAACGGGAAAGGGTAAACCCGGGGATGTCTATAAGTTATCATTGAGGGATTTAAATTTTGCCTCGCATCTGTCGTCTTCTCATGGTGTGGATTTCGCGACCGCAGTTGAGTTGGGAAAAAAGGTGGGTTATAAGATACCCGAAATCATTGAAATCTATGCTATAGAGGTGGAAGACAACACGACATTCGCGGAGGACTGTACTCCAAAGGTAAAACTAAAAATTCCGAAGATTGTAGATGAAATAATTGAGGCAATAGATGGGATGTAAGTTTATACTAACAGGAAACAACAATGAAAGAAGCAAGAGTGCAGGCACGCCAGATATTGATTAAAGGCATAGTTCAGGGAGTGGGCTTTCGTCCCTTTGTCTATCGGCTTGCGGTAAGGCATAACCTGACTGGATTTGTGCAAAATAGTGGAGATGGAGTACTTATCAAGGTTGAGGGAGACGAAAATAACCTCAACGAGTTCGTTCAGAAACTTAAATCAGAGTCGCCTCCTCTTTCGACAATACGGGGAATAGTGTGCAAAAACCAACCACCGGTAGGATATTCCAAGTTCCTTATTAAAGGGAGCACCTTCTGTGATAACAGGAATGTCCTTATCTCGCCTGACATAGCTACTTGTGATGAATGTCTTGTTGAATTGTTTGATCCATCTGACCGTCGTTTCCGTTACCCATTTATTAACTGTACCAATTGTGGACCAAGATTTACAATTATTCATGATATTCCTTATGATAGACCCAAGACAACGATGCAAGGGTTTTTAATGTGTAATAGTTGCCAAAAAGAGTATGAAGATCCTCTCAATCGCAGATTTCATGCCCAGCCCAATGCCTGTCCGGAGTGCGGTCCAGAGGTAGAATTAGTGCAGAGTTCGAACTTAAAGGTCAAAAGTAAAAAAGAAAAAGCGATAAAAAAAACAGTGAAACTGCTTAAAGAGGGTAAGATTGTTGCCATCAAAGGATTGGGAGGATTCCATCTTGCCTGTGATGCCTTAAATGAGGAAGCGGTAAAAAATTTGCGTAAAAGGAAGCCAAGAGATAATAAACCATTTGCTTTAATGGCAAAAGATTTAAAGGTAGTAAAAAGATATTGCAGGGTATCCTCAATGGAGAAAAGAGTATTATGTTCTTCAAGGCGTCCTGTAGTTCTTCTTAGAAAAAAGATAGATATACCGGGAATTGCACCTGGTAATAAGTGTCTTGGCTTTATGCTTCCCTATACTCCCCTGCACCATCTTTTGTTCAGTCTGCCAGACGCTTCACCTGTCCTTGTTATGACAAGTGGCAATATATCTGACGAACCTATCTCTTATAATGACAACGATGCAATATCTCATCTTGGAAACATTGCTGATTATTTTCTAACGCACAATCGTAAAATTCATACAAGGTGTGACGATTCAGTTGTTAGGGTATTTGAAGGCAAGGAGATTACTATCCGCAGGTCAAGGGGATATGTGCCTGAGCCCATTGCGTTGCCTTTCAACTTTGATTGTCCTATTTTAGCCTGTGGTGCAGAACTGAAAAATACATTCTGTCTCACAAAGGATAACTATGCCTTCTTGTCTCATTATATAGGAGACATGGAGAATCTGGAAGTGCTTCTTGCCTTTGAGGAGGGAATCCAGCACTTTGAGCATCTTTTTTCAATAAACCCAACCGTCATAACCTACGACCTTCATCCTGACTACCTATCAACCAAATATGCCAGAGAAATTCTGACTCATAACCCG
>DAOUSS010000113.1 GCA_030627085.1 Candidatus Stahliibacteriota bacterium
CAGGGACGACTCGACTGAGCTCGCCGAAGTCAAGCCCTGTCCCTACAGATAGGGTAGTCTCATCTGCAGTCTACCACAATCCATAATCTTACCCCTTCTCGCCCCGCCTTTGGCGGGGCTCCTACCATCACCCCACTATCCCATTACCCCAATAACCCATTAACCCATTTCTCAACTATCTCTTCCCCTCCATCATTCCTATTGCATCTATTATATCCGAAAGGATGTCCTTGTCAATCTTTCCGACTATCTCTTCCTCTCTGGATGTTCCAAGCTTCTCTTCAAGGTATCTCTTGACCTTATCTCTACTCCATCCCCTATCAAATGCCTTTCCCCACAATGCCCTCATTTGACCAACGGTTGCCTTTCCCGGAACCTCACGCATAGAACCAATTTCGTCTATCAGATGTGAAATCTTTGCTCTCTCTATAATCCCGACTATCTCGTCCTCATTAGATATACCAAGTTTTTCCTCAAGGAAGAGTTTTATCCGTTCTCTATCCCATCCCTGATCGAGTGCCTTACCATACAAGGCTCGCATCTGACCTGAAGTCGCTTTACTTCCTCCTATATCCTCTGCTTCCTGAAGCATACTCTCTATCTCCTCTTTCAGGTCCTTTCTCTCGACTTCTCTCTCTATTTTTACGGTCTTATCCCCGACCGCAAATGATACGCTTATTCTATCCATAATCCTCCCTCCTTCCCCGTCAACTCCTTTTTTTTAACAGGGAACTCCTGCCTGCCGGTAGGCAGGAAAGAGATTGAAAGAGATTTTTATTTCTTTGTCTCTTGTTCTTTATCTCTTACAATCCCTGTTAACTCCGCTTTTTTCAACGGGGAATTGAAGAGACCTGTGGTGAACGAAATGAATCCATTGAAAGAGAAACAATCCCTGTTAACTTCTTTTTAAACAATAGCTCCCTGTATATATTAAATTTGGGCCTATAGTGTTATCGTGGCGTCTCTTTTTGGCCCTGTGGACACAATCCCGACCTTTGTGCCAGATATATCCTCTATGGCTTTTATAAAATCTAAAGCATTCCGGGATAGTTTGTCTTCAATATCGTCCCATGCGGGGAGTGTCTTATATACAGGTTGAACATCCTTTATATTGAATGGCGGATAATCGTATCTTTTATCACCTATCCTGTATGCCTCACATATATTTATCTCCCCGAATCCTGAGAGCACATCGAGTTTTGTAAGTGCAAGCGATGTTATACCTGATAACTTCACTGCATACCTCAAAAGCACTCCATCGAGCCATCCACATCTTCTTGGTCTTCCGGTTGTTGCTCCATACTCTTCTCCCTTTTCTCTCATCATTCTGCTTGTTTTGTCTTTTATTTCTGTGGGGAATGGCCCCTCACCAACTCTTGTTGTATATGCCTTTACAACACCTATAACCCTGTCTATTCTCATTGGCGGGATACCAGAACCCTGACAAGCACCAGAGGCAGTAGTAGAGGAGGATGTCACGAATGGATATGTGCCAAAATCTATATCAAGCAGTGTGCCCTGTGCACCTTCCAACAATATGTTTTTTTGGGATTCTACTGCATTCCATATTACTGGTTCTGTATCTATAATATACTCTCCGATTTTCTCTTCCGTGGATAACCATTCATTCAGATCTTCACCTATGGTGAAATTGTACTCTCTCTTTATAAACTTGCTCCTCTCCTCAAATAGCTTTTTTATTTTCTTTTTAAAATCCGGCAAGAGTACATCTCCAGCCCTTATACCATTTCTTGCTATCTTATCAGAATATGTAGGTCCTATTCCTCTCTTGGTTGTTCCTATCTTTCTCTTTCTATCCTCCAGTTCATCCAGTGCGAGATGCCAGGGCATAACGAGATGTGCCCTTGAACTTATGAAAAACCTGCCCTTGAGGTCAACCCCTATTTTATTCAGTGCATCTATCTCCGCATATAAACTTCCCGGTCTTATAACTACCCCGGGACCTATAACACAGATACAATCCGGATTAAATATGCCTGCGGGAATGAGGTGAAGAACAAGTTTTCCCTGAGGAGATATTATGGTATGTCCGGCGTTATTTCCTCCATTATACCGTACTACCATATGGCAGTCTTTTGCAAGATAATCGACAATCTTGCCTTTTCCCTCATCACCAAAGTGTGTGCCTATGACCACAGTAATCATATATTCACCCCCTATTAGTTTTTTTAGACGCAGATTAACACTGATATTTACACTGGTTATTTTTAGACGCAGATTAACGCTGATTTACACTGTAGGGCTGTAGGCACGAATTGAATTCGTGCCTACTAATTAACTACCCAACTAACCAACTAACAAACTACTTCCCTCTTTCCGATTTATCTACTGAGACCATCCTTACAAGAAGGATACCTCCAAGTATTACAAGTAGATAGTATGAAAAGAACCTCCACAGGACGATAAATATCCCCAAGAGGTGTTCGGGGCATAGAGATTTAAAAAGCAGAAATCCGCTGCCCTCGGCTATTCCACTTGCCCCCGGGGTGGGGGCAAAGAGAAGAAGATAAGATAGAACTATTTGGGTTATCATAGTTTGTCCGAGAGGCGGAGAAAGGCCGATAGCCTTCAATATAGGGTAAGGAAGGAAAAAAAAACATGCCCTTGAGGCGCAGGCAACGAGAAATGCAAGGGGAAGTTTCCACTTCCCACGAATAAAAAATTCCCTTAAAGTTGACTTCATATTGGATAGTTCTTCTGTGATTTTTTCGACGATACCTCTTGCCCTTTCAGTCTTTGCGAATTTATACATAAAAGCCCTTGTTCTATTTGTGCTTAATGAGCTAAGCACGAGAATCAATATACCCAATCCCACGGCTATAAGAAGGTATCTTGCAATATTTACCACAAATCCCTGCTGAAGAATTGTGCTGTAGTAAATATATACAACAGGGAGGACTATAGGTAGTAGCAAAGTGATAAGTAGACTTCTTACAAGCAGAACGCTGCCAGATTCTCCAATAGATAGTTTATTCTCTCTATGGAGGATGTACATCTGAAGAGGAACACCTGCAATGCCAAAAGGAACAAGGGTAAGGAATGAACCACCGAGTATAAATTCCAGTGCACCGGAGAGCGACATCCATCCGGATACACTCCACACCAGAATTCTAAGCCAGAGGGTCTCAAACCAGATATAGAATAAGACAGCGACAAGTGCGAGAATGAGATAAGACGGATTTAACCTCTTTAATGATGGGAGGGTATCTTTTGTGGAGGTAAAAACTAAGAGAAGGGTAATTGATATAATACTGATAACGAGGAATATCCGCAGCATCCTTTTAACGAGCCTCATATCCAAGGCCTGCATTTACTCTCCTTCTCTGTCAATTTTCCGGAATAGGAAAAATAGGATGATTCCGACAACAACCGTATATAAACTGGATGGAAGTATTCTGCTATAGAATGTATAAAAAGAGAATTGTCCCTTTGGTATTGCAATTATGAGGTCGTGTATCCATGCTGTAAAAAGAAGTGTAATAGATTGTGCTATTATCTTTTCCTTATATAGATAATTGCTGAAATGCCCAAGTAGCCATCCAATGGCTGTATTTACGACTATATTATATCCAAGACCCTTTGTAGTATAAAGATCGACAAAGAAGCCTGTCCCAAAACCGTACCACATAGCATTTTCCCCACGAAACAGTCCTACATAGCATATAAGAATGAGAATAAGGTCAGGGACAGCACGACCTATAGATATATATTGAACAATGGTGCTCTGGATTAAACAGATTACAATTGCTATAGGGATAAATATAAAACTTCGCATAACTAGAGAAATCACATAGTGGAGCTTTTACCATCTCATTTGTGGGAATGCTATTACATCCTTTATTGTTCTTGAATTGGCAAGAATCATACTTATTCTATCCATACCCAATCCAAGTCCCCCAGTCGGAGGCATACCTATACCGAGAGCTTTTAGAAAATCCTCATCAAGGGGCTGGGCCTCCTTGTCACCCTTCTCTCTTTGTACCATCTGCTCTTTGAATCTCTTTTCCTGCTCAAGTGGGTTGTTAAGTTCGGAAAAGGCGTTTCCGATTTCTATGCCCGCAATAACCGGTTCAAATCGTTCAACGAGATCCGGATTATCCTCTTTCTCCTTCGCAAGAGGAGAGATGGATTTAGGATAGTCTATGATGAATGTAGGTTGCTCTATTTTGGGGATGACCCTGTCGCCAAATATCTTGTCTATCAATTTGTCTCTGATATATGATGGGGTAAGATTTTTCCCTGATTTTATCATTGCAGAATCTTCCGATATATCTATTCCGAGTTCTTCTATTATCTTCTTTACATATTTGTAATCTACATCGTAGAGATCATAACCTGTAAACTCCTTGATTGCATCAAAGTATCGCACGGTTTTCCAGGGAGGCGTGAAATCCAACTCTATATCCTGGTAGATAATTTTACTACTGCTATAGAGATTTTGTGTGAGATGGGAAAATAATTCCTCAACAAGATTTTTTATATCCGTATAATCCTTATATGCCTCATAGAGTTCAAGTTGGGTAAACTCTGGATTATGTAACCTGTCCTGTCCCTCATTTCTGAAATCCTTACTGATTTCGTAGACCTTATTAAATCCTCCGCAGATGAGCCTCTTTAGATATAATTCATCAGATATTCTCAGGAAAAACTCCCTGTCAAGTGCGCGGTAGTATGTCTTAAATGGTTCTGCAAAAGCACCACCATACAGGGACTGTAATATCGGCGTCTCTATCTCAAGAAATCCCTTATCGTCAAGGAACTTCCGTGTCAACCTTATTATTTTTGCTCTCGTCTCTATTGCACTTCTGGATTCCAGATTAACAATAAAGTCAATGTATCTCAATCTATATCTCAGTTCTTTGTCCTGTAAGCCATGCCATTTTTCTGGAAGAGGCGAGATGGATTTTGACAGCAGGATAAGGTCTTCAACGAGTATAGTGGGTTCACCAGTATGTGTGGTAAATGTGTTTCCCTGGATACCCAGAAAATCCCCGATGTCCAGAAGTTCAAGCAGAGAGTATTTTTCGCCGAGTATATCTTTTTTTAGGTAGATCTGTATATTTTCTCCATCATCCAGTATGTTGGCAAAGGTGGATTTGCCATGTTTTCTCACCGCAATAAGTCTACCCGCTACCCTTACATCCTTCCTATCACTGAATGTCTCTTTTATCTCTCTGACTGTATGTGTTCTATCAAACCTGTTAGGGTAAGGGTCTATGCCCTTTTCGATTATTAAACGGAGTTTTTCTATTCTTATTTTTTCCTGTTCTGATGTAAACATAATGTCAAATTATGCATTAACCACAGATTCACCCTGTTAAATAATTCCAATAATAAATGTCTCCGTGTGCTTAAAACCATTCTATTTAACAGGGTGAACCCTGTGAAATATCTATTTCACGGGGTAAACACAGCAAAATTTCAAAATCCGAATTTCTAATTTCCAACGAAAATCCAAATGCCA
>DAOUSS010000049.1 GCA_030627085.1 Candidatus Stahliibacteriota bacterium
ATTGTGATGGAGTTAAGGCGTAACCCTTGGAATTAAGGCGTCAGCCTTTGGAATTAAGGCGTCAGCCTTTTATATAAAACCCTTACGGGTGAATTCCAAATCCTTTCCATACGGATGCTGTGCAACGGATTAACTCCAATCTACCTGTCCATACGGATCCGTAGGGATAATCCTATTTACCTGTCGGTAGACAGGTAAATAACAAGGGATTACGAGTTTTATGAAAGGCTGTAATTTAAAAACGGGAGGAGGTAATGAATAAAAAGAGCAGTTATAGGGAAGTATATCCGAAGTTTACTTCAGATATAACACCATATTGGAGGTATATCCGCAATTTACTGCGGATATAAACGAGTTATTGGCCATATTACTCGGTGGCTCAAGACCAAGTATAAAATAAGGAGGTAAAGATGATAATCGAAAGACTTGTGGAAAAACTTCCCATCAGATCAAACTTTACGAAGTTGATAGTAGGTTCGATTCTGACAGCCTTGGCGATTTCTCTGGGAATGGTTGGCATATTGAAGTTGTTTGGTTTTTCAGTCAATCCTGGGATTCCAGCGGCACTTGCTGCAATTGGGGCAGCCACATATGCTGCAAGAATGAAGAAACGAACGTAAACGCTACCTTATTACCTGTTCGCTCTTGCTTGTGAGGTGTGGGGAGCCGCCTGCGTCATACGGCCGCTAACACGGGGTTGCCGACTTCGCTGCGCTTCGTCCAAATTGCCTCACTGCGTTCGGCGACTTCGGCAACCCCGGAAACGTTATGTGTGATATCCGCTTTGGAATAATAACAGGATAAGAGAAAAAGTATGTCTTTTTTGACCTTTCTTCTTGAAGCAGTGCTTATTTCATTATCTGGTGTCATGGCACCCGGACCTATGACTGCCGTAACGATAGGAAAAGGAAACGAGTCTCCTCATGCTGGAGCATTGATTGCCATAGGTCACGGAATAGTTGAATTCCCACTAATGATATCTATATTTTATGGCTTTGGATATTTACTGAATTTGTTTTATGTAAAAGTGGTAACTGCTTTTGTTGGTGGACTGTTCCTTTTGGTTATGGCGGTCAGTATGTTTCGCAGCATTAAACAAGTTGAGATCAGTTCAAGCAAATATACCCACTCTTCAATGATAGCTGGAATACTTCTAAGTTTAGGGAATCCCTATTTTTTTATTTGGTGGGCTACCGTAGGAGTCGCTTTGATTTTACGTTCTGTTAGCTTTGGCGTGTTAGGATTTTTAATTTTTGCGTTACTTCACTGGTTGTGCGACTTTTTGTGGTGCTATTTTCTCTCGGCCCTGTCGTTCAAGGGTGGACGGTTCTTCGGAAGAAGATTCCAGGAGATTGTTTTTGCAATGTGCGGAGTACTTCTTTTATTTTTCAGTGGGAAATTTATTATTGATGCTGTAAGAATATTTTTTATATATGGATAGCTTGCTAGAATGGGGGTGTTTTTATGGTAACTCAAACGAGCGATGTGAAAATCATGGTGCTACGACGCTTTAGCACCGAAGAGGTTTTCAAGGAGTCGCCGGTCAAGGCCAAGTATACCGGCCCGTGCGACGCCTTCGAGGACGGACAGGTATTCCATATTGGTGCCAATGAAGAACGTGTCATGCCTGATGGGTTCTGTCCGTACGCTTGGGACGTCATCTTTCGCTGGCTTGTGGCCCTCAGATCAAATGCCAACTTTCTACAATGGTACGAGGAGCCCGGGGTAGCAGTGACGTGTTGTCCCGATGGCCTGAGGCCGGTAGTCTTCAAACTTGAGCGCGTGAGTTAATCTGCACGGCTTTCTCCAAAGTATTCACAAGGGGCGAAACAGCTTAAAAAGAGGTAAATCATGAAGATTTTAGGGATTGTCGGATCAAACAGAAAGAATGGCAACTCGTATTTGCTTCTTAAAGAAATGCTCAAGAATTTATCAGAGATTGAGACAAAGGTTATCCAGGTAGCAGAATTGGACATTAAACCCTGTAAACTTTGCTTTGAAGTATGTTCGAAGAAGCCTTTTGAGTGTGTAATCGAGGATGATTTCACGATGCTTTTTGAAGAAATGAAATCTACCGATGGTATAATAATTGCATGTCCATTCTATTTTTATATTCCATCCAAATTTCAACCATTTTTGGAAAGACTTAGTTGCCTGGATTATTTTACCGAAGAAAAACACGGAAAAGGTTTATCTCCATTAGCTGGTAAACCATGTGCACTAATTACTGTTTCTGCTTCAGCTAGTAGCTTTAACGCATTCCAGCTTCTTCATCACTTACAAGAATTTGCTTTAATGTTGCATATGCGACCGATTACCACGAACTTCTGGCCATTTATTGGTTTCTCTGCTAAAAGTGGTGATATAGAAAAAGGCACCATTTTAAGAGAGAAAAAGGCAATCGAACAAGCAAAAGAGATATTAAAGTTATTAGTAATGGAGATAGAAAAAAGGGGTCGAGTATTGGATTGATAAACAATGGAAGAATACATAGGCTGGACTTCGCAAACTCTGGGTCCGTTAGGCACTATGCCGCTGTAGAATAATTATAGGAGGTGTGAGATGAGTCTATACGATTTAATCATGAGGCGAAGATCTATTAGAAACTTTAAAGATCAAGAAATTCCAGAGCATATCATTGAAGAACTTCTTGATGTCGCGAACAATGCCCCATCTGGAGGGAACATTCAACCCATCTCGCTTATTCTTGTACAAGAAGCTAAGAGAAGGAAAGAACTATCGGAAATCGTTGGAGGTCAACCCTGGGTAAAAAATGCTCCTTTGTCCATGGTCTTCTGTATTGACTTCTACAGGATTAAAAAATGGTCATCAATGTTTGATACTGACTTCAAAGGAGAAAACGCACTCTCCCACTTCTTGATAGCCTACGCTGATCTCATGTGTGCAGCCCAAAATGTTGTAATTCTGGCTGAGAACTATGAACTTGGATCGGTCTATGTGGGCACAATCCAGTCAAATGTAGACAGAGCTAGACAATATTTCATGATACCACAATATGTTCTTCCTATGATGGTCTTGTCAATTGGGTATCCTAAGTCTGTTCCAAGAAACATTCCTAAATTTAAACGGAATGTGATTGCACATAAGGAGAGATATGAGGTATTAAGTGATGACGACATCAAGAAGGCTTTTGAAAATAAATATGGTAGTTTCGATGATAACGTGGAAAAGTATCTCAAAAAGGCTTTTATAGAAGTTGTAGAGGCTGACAAGCAGCAAGACCAAAAAAGTTGGACAGAATTGGTTAAGGAAGAAATGAAGAAACTTGAGATAAGAAATAATGCTCAGTTCCTATTCAAGCTCAGATATCCTTCTGAAGCGATGGTCAAAATGAACGAAAACCTGGTTCGTGCATTCAGAAATGCGGGATTTGATTTCTATGGATTATAGCTGATTTTTACTTCAGGTGAGAAACAATAGAAAGGATAATTGCATCCGTTACAAACTGCTTTTCTCTCGGGACTCTTACCCTTTCACCGTCAATATTAAGTTCCAAAGCATATGCTTCCCTCAGGACTTTTTCTGCTGTTGTTCTGCCAAATTTACAAGAGATTTCTTCTATAGAAATCCCTTTTCTCTTCCTTAATCCCAACATAATATACTCTTCCAACGCCTTCTCTCTGTCAATTTCCTCTTTCAAGGGTAGCTTACCCTCTATGTACTCATTAAGATACGGATTTTTTGACCTGAACCTCCCATCGTATGAGTGAGCGGATGCACCAAGTCCAAGGTAAATCCCCCCGTTCCAATAATTGAGATTGTGCCTTGAATGGTACCCGGGAATTGAGAAGGAAGACACCTCGTACTGTATATATCCCTTACTTTCGAGGTAATTCAGCATATCATAATATAATATCTCCTCTTTTTCTTCTTCCATTGGGGTTTCTGTGTATAATGGCGTGTCGGGTTCGTATGAGAGAGAATATGCCGAGATATGGGCTGGGGTAAGTTTTGTTACCCCTTTTAGTGTTGAAAACCACGAATCTCTATTCTGTAGTGGTATTCCGTATATCAAGTCAATAGATATATTCTCATAGCCTGTATACTTTGCATCCTCTACGCACCTTATAGCATCTTCTTTTGTATGTATCCTTCCAAGAAATGCAAGTTCCTTGTCTTTAAGAGATTGAATCCCGATACTTATTCTGTTTATCCCTGCTTTTTTATAGGCAAGCAGACTATTTCTATCAACTGTGCCAGGATTAACCTCTATGGTAAACTCCACAGGAGATAGGTCAAAATTATTGTGGACGATATCCACTATCTCAAGCAGTTCAGAGGTCTTTAACACTGATGGAGTGCCACCGCCAAGATATACGGTATCAAATGCTATCCTCCAATCCTGCTTTTGCCTCTCTGCCTCTTTTCGGAAAGCCTGAATATATTGTTTTATCACTTGACTGGAATAGGGGATAGAATGAAATGCACAATACCTGCATTTTTTGATGCAGAATGGAATGTGTATATAAAGTCCTGGCACTATTGCTCTATTAATTAAGGTAATTTATATTTTTGCAATAGCAAGCTACTCAGGCTGTGCAAAAAGTCAAATTTCAACATGGTAGTCGCAACTTTTAAGTTGCGCAAATTGAATCCAGAACAGCATCTTCTATTCGCAGACTGAAGTCTGCGGCTACCAGATCCCTACTTTCTGCACAGCCTGTGGAGGTTGCTTCTACCAGTCTCTACAGTTATTTTTGATTTTAGGTTGTGTAAATTTCATGAATAAGCCACAGAGAACACAGAGTTCACAAAAGCAAAATAGAAAAGAGATTATACCTTCTCTGTGAACTCAAAATGAGGGGTGAATCCATCGGCTGACGGATGAGAACTTTTAATCTGGTTTTCTCTTTAGAACAACAAGACCATAGGGATAAAAGGAGTGTTATCATTTCATTTATTACAGAGTTTAGAGAAATATGAAACTTAAGAGAGAACACGGAGAAGATAAAAAAACTCTGGTTTCTCTGTGACCTCTGTGGTTAAATATTTTACATAACATGATTTTAGTATGGGGGTAACATGAAAAAGAAACTTGTAATACTCATCTGTCTCGGAATAGTAGCTGTAACGCTGATCAGTGCAGCAGACAATATATCCTACACACTCAATCTGTTTACAAATGTGCTAAGAATAGTGCAGCAAAGATATGTGGAAGAGGTAAATCTTTCCGATCTTGTCAGAAAAGCTATAGAAGGAATGTTGTATTCTCTTGACCCCCACTCCTCCTACCTCAATGAGGATGATTATCGTGAGCTGAATGTCAGAACACAGGGTAAATTCGGCGGACTCGGGATTCACATAAGCATACGAGATGGCTGGCTGACTATAATCGCCCCGATTGAAGGAACCCCGGCATACCGTGCAGGATTACGCCCCGGCGATATAATAACCAAAATTGAAGGAGAATCTACAAGGGGTATAACAACCGATAAGGCTGTAAAAAAATTAAGAGGAACACCAGGAACAAAGGTTACGATAACAATAGCGAGAGAGGGTATGGAAGAGACCGACTATACAATAGAAAGGGCAATCATAGAAATAAGGAATGTGTCATACTATGGTCTCCTGTCAGACGACACAGGATATATAAAATTGGTGAACTTTTCAAAAGGCGCAGGATTAGAGGTCAAAAATGCACTTGATGAACTTCACAATAGAGGTGCCTCAAAATTCATTCTGGACCTTACTGGAAATCCTGGCGGGCTTTTAAAAGAGGCGGTGGAAGTCAGCAATAACTTTATAGATAAGGGCAATCTCATAGTAAGCACAAAGGGAAGATTACCCAAGGCAAATAGTGAATACAGGGCACGGAGTGAGGCACCCTATGGGAGATATCCACTCGTTGTTCTCGTGGACAGGGCAAGTGCATCTGCGTCTGAGATTGTTGCGGGTGCTATTCAGGACTGGTCAAGAGGAATTATAATTGGTGATACAACATTCGGTAAGGGTTCCGTACAGACAATTGTTCCCCTGGGAGGTATGGAGGCATTGAAACTTACCACTGCGAGATACTATACACCATCTGGAAGATGTATAGATAAATCAGATACCCTGAGGTTTCTCCTCAAAAATCCCACTGTGAATATAGATTTTTCTACATTGAGAGCTCCCATAAGAACCCTGCATGGTGGAGGAGGAATAGTACCTGATATATGCCTGGAACCTGAAAAAATACCACTCGCTGTCAACAAGATATGGAGAAAGGGCGGGTTTTTGAGTTTTGCTGCTCATTATACAAGACTTCATCCCGACCTCGAACGAGGATTTACCCTAAATAAAGAGGTATACGATAAATTCAGAACCCTGTTAAAGGACGAAAAGGATTTGAACATAGATGCAAGCGAATGGGATAGTGCAATGCCCTTCATCGAACTGTATCTCCGAGGGGCAATAGCGGAGGCAATCTGGAATACAGCGGGAAGATATGAAGAATCGTATCTTGTATATAGTCCTTTTGTAAAAAAGGCGAAGGAGATACTATCAAAGGTAGTCACAGTCGAAGAACTGTTCGCAGAGATGGCCCACGAAGTACACGAAGTACGCTGAAAGATAGCCCACGAAGTACACGGAGTACACTAAAAATAAAAAAATAAATTCCGTGTCTTCCGTGTACTTCGTGGGAGAAAAACCGTGTCCTTAGTGGGAGAAAAAATCCGTGGGAGTAATTTAGTAGGAGACAAAGTGTTTACCGGTATTATAGAAGAACTTGGCAGAATAGATAGTATCCTGCATCAAAAGGATGGTATTACTATGGGGATATATGCCTCTGCTGTGACAACCGACCTCAAGGCAGGAGATAGTGTAGCAGTAAACGGAGTGTGCCTGACCACAAATGAGGTAAGCGGGAATTCATTTTCTACATTTGTTATGGCTGAGACCCTGAAACAGACAAATCTCGCCCTCCTGCACAAGAAAGATTATGTGAATCTCGAGAGGGCGCTGAGACTTAGCGATAGATTGGGAGGTCACATTGTCTATGGGCATATAGATGGCATCGCAAGGGTAACAGGGAAAAGGCACAATATCGTTGAAATTTCCATACCACAAGAACTCGCAAAATTCGTTATTGAAAAGGGCAGTATTGCACTGGATGGAATAAGTCTTACTATCCAGTCAAAAAGGAACAATATAATAAGAATCGGGATAACCCCATTTACTGAAGAGAATACCAATATAAAATACTGGAGAGTGGGAAGTAAGGTAAATGTAGAGACAGATGTGATGAGGAAATGGGCAATGTTTAATGTGAAATGTGGAATGTTATTGGTCAATTGTAAATAGTAAATCGTAAATTAACGGGATATGGGTAGTGTTAGTCTCATTACACTTGGTTGTAGACAGAATCAGTATGACACGGAAAGAATAAGAGAGGATTTTGAATCCTCTGGATGGAAGCTGGTAGGGAGAGAAGAGAATTCTGATTGTATCATTGTCAACACTTGCTCCGTAACAGGCTGTGCAGAAAGACAAACAAGAAATCTCCTGAATAGACTTAGAAGGAGAAATCCCTCTGCAAGAATAATTATGACCGGATGCTATGCCAGGAATAATCCCCATATTGATGCAAAAGTTGAAATAATCCCGGATAGAGATGCTATAGATACTGAGTTTGGGCTTAAAAAAAGCGAGCATATAACAAGATTCAGCAATCATACCAGAACATTTATATCAATCCAGAATGGATGCGACAAGTTTTGTTCATACTGTATAGTGCCATATCTAAGGGGTAAGCCTACCTCAAGGCCCAGAAAAGAAATAGAGAAAGAGATAAGGGCTCTTGTAGCCAACGGTTATCGGGTATTCATACTCACGGGCATAAATATCGGAAGATATGATGACAATGGTATAGACCTCGTGTCACTTATGAAATCCCTTCTTAGAATTGATGGAGTAGAACTTCTCGGAATATCTTCCATCGAGCCAGAAACAATTACTTCCCCATTAATAGATTTTATCAGCGAGGAGGATAGATTCTACAGATGGTTGCATATATCCCTTCAATCTGGTTGTAATAAAATCTTAAAATTGATGGGCAGAGAATACACGACATACAATGAACGGGAAATTATAAACAGAATAAACGGAAATATACAGGATGTATGTATAGGCACTGATGTAATATGCGGGTTCCCGTGCGAGGGTGAAAAGGAGTTTGAGGAGACAAGAGATCTCTTTGCAGAACTGCCTCTTTCATACTTCCATGTGTTCAGGTTTTCTCCAAGAAGGGGCACAAAGGCATATAATATGAAAGATAAACCACAAGACAGGGTTGTAAAGGAAAGAAGCAAGGCACTTCTTCGCCTGAGCAGGAAAAAATTCTACGGATTTAGAAAGAGATTCACGGGAAGGAAGATGAAAGTCCTGGTTGAAAACAGCAAAAGAGACGACTGGCTTGTAGGTGTGACTAATAATTATATAAAGGTGTTGTTTAAGGGACCTGATAGCCTTATGGGCAGATTCACTATAGTGCAAATTGAGAAGGTGGAGGAAGAAAGGACGTTTGGAGTAAGGGTGGGTAGTTGATTAGTTAGTTAGTTTGTTAGGGGAGGAAGGGTAAAGGGAAATCAATTAACAATGCAAAATTAGCAATTAGCAAGTCAAAATGATAGAAGACAGTAGGGAGTCCCAGTGGAATAGTTACCCTGTTGAATAGCTTTGCTTCCACAGGGCGGGTCACATTCCACCCCATACGCTATCGCTACAGGGTAAACGGGATAAATAAGGCGAAGATGGGGAAGATTTTAGATTTAGTGTTATCGCGACTAGG
>DAOUSS010000339.1 GCA_030627085.1 Candidatus Stahliibacteriota bacterium
TCTTATACTATGGGGCATATTCAATCCATATCGGTCCTTGGTGTATCCGTATACAGCAAATTTCGCCTCTCCTTCACTGCTTTCAAGTTTTGGTAGTTCAAATGGGATAGTATGTGAGCGAGAGGATACATATACCCTTTTAAGCTCAAACCATGCCCATCCTCTTCCTGATTCTGCAGGACATATATAGTCTTCCTCTATATGAATTGTGTCTCTGAAACTCTTCGGAACAAGAGGTCTTGCTCCCAGATCGCCACTTATACTATCTCTTTTACCTGCACCTCCATATGTAAGCCAGTATACATTCATATCAGTGAATATATTGAGATAGGTAGTGCCGTTCTTTTTATAACCGTCTGTTGATGTTGCATAGAAGTATATAGCATCGTCTTTTACATAGATCGGGATCTCTTTCAACGTATCATCTGCAGGTATCTCCATCCTTCCACCCTGTGTAAAGAGCCTGAAACTCGCAGGATTTATAATAGCAGGGTCTAAACCCACTTTTCGCAGGTCATTGTATGTTATCTTATATATCCCTTTCTCTTTAACTTGTATTTTAACCCAGGGATTGTTGTTATTTTTGACCTTGCCTTTTGCGGGTCTTTTTCTCCAATCTCTTGCTTGTTCATAATTTATAAACACTTCTTTAAAGATGTCTTCAAAATAGGGATCTTTTATTCTTTCTCCCCGTTTACCACCACTAAAATTCACCCGTATCTTTATTCTGTCATATATAGTTGCTATCCCTTCTTTGGGGTTGTATCTTACAGGCTGAAGTCTCAACATAACAAACTCCTGCCCCCTTATAAAACCTCTTTCTTTTATACTTACGAGTTCAGGCGGATATAAAATACCCTTTTCATATATAGATGGGTCCTTTTTATATTCATACCCCCATTCATATACCTCTGGAACAGGTAGTATGTCCATCTGTCTCTTCTCTTTTATATTTGCTTCTTCAACATATACACGAATCTCACTCCCAAGGGGAATGGCAACATATACATATATCTCCGGAAGACAGGGTACACCACTCTTGTCGGGGTATGCTGCATTCTCAATCTGCGTAATATCTCCAATGGAGATAGGGGGCAGAGAATATGAGATTGTTATTCCAGTTTCATTTGAGTTTAGAAGGGTCAGCTCTGGCAGAGCTTGTGGCAAAAATAAAAAAAGAAGAAATATCATAAAGTTCAATCCAATAAAAGTAAATTCCTTAGTCAGCTGATTTCAGACTGGTTACCTTTCCTGTGCTAAAATTTTGTAGTATTATACCACAATGTTCTATATATGTCAAGAAAAAAACTCACCACAGAGAACACAGAGAATTTTTGTTTAAAAAGAGTAAAACCTCCTTGCCCTGTTAGATGTTTACTATCTAACAGGGTGAATGTCCTCCATATTCAA
>DAOUSS010000130.1 GCA_030627085.1 Candidatus Stahliibacteriota bacterium
GCAATTTCTCGTCAGAGAGAGTAAGGATTTTTACTGCGGCAAGTGCAGCCTGCTCTGGTTCCAATACTACCATAGGACAGACGCCCGATGGCATCCTGAGACTTGAGAAGATATCTGCACCTGCAAATTTATCGCTATAAGGGGGACAGGCAATGACAGGCTTTATGGTATTGGCATCT
Source organism: Candidatus Stahliibacteriota bacterium (assembly GCA_030627085.1). Lineage (GTDB taxonomy): Bacteria > Hydrothermota > UBA3073 > UBA3073 > UBA3073 > UBA3073. Next base: position 180 of record DAOUSS010000130.1, read on the forward strand.
ACAAAACCACTTAAAGCATCGCTTCTTCCCGCTACTGTAATAAACACAACCTCTTCTTTCTCGCACCCTTTGATGATCTCTAATACTTTAAGTGGGACCTTGTGAGCAGAGGCAATCCTTAATCCGCATTCTACTCCAAATCTCTCCAGAGTTTTTGAGACCTTCTTACAATGTTCCACATCGCTTTTTGAATCCATAATTATCACCACTTTACCCATGCTTTTACCTCTTATTGGTTTATGTTGGTGCCTTTCACAAAACTCGTAATCCTTTACACACCTCGTTTATCGGTACCGTTCCATGCGGATCCGTAGGGACAACCCGGCTTCGAACCCCCTTAATTTTGCGAAGACCTATAAATAAATCGCGGTAAAATGGAAGAATTTTACGAGGTTTTTCGACAGACTCCCGTGTTAGGCGAAGTTGGCCCTCGGTGATGGATACCTAATTATATTCATCCCAGCTTTTAACTTTTAAATCTTTAAGCGAGGTTCTGTAAATCGCCTCAACAAATCTCTTCGCAAGTTGCAAATTAGTAATCAAGGGAACGTTGAAATCAACCGCCTTTCGTCTTATGAGGTAATCATTATCAAGTTCTTCTTTTTCAATATTTTTAGGTATGTTTATTACTAAATCAATCTTACCATTGGCGATATAACTAAGTGTGTTCGGTTCTTTATTCTCCAGTGGCCAATATAAAACTTCTGCTTTAATACCATTGGCTTTCATAAAATCGGCTGTTCCCTTTGTAGCATAAAATTCAAAACCAAGCTCATCTAACTTTCTCATACTTTCCAGGAATCCTGCTTTACTTGCTATTGGCCCTGTAGATAATAAGATTGTTTTTCTTGGCAATTTGAAGCCCACCGAGATAAGGCTCTTCAAAAATGCCTCATTGAAGTCATCGCCCAGACAAGCGACTTCACCGGTAGAAGCCATTTCCACACCCGAAACAGGATCTGAGCCTTTTAATCTTGTGAAAGAAAACTGTGGTGCCTTCACACCAACATAATCCAGATCAAAAGAAGACCAATCTGGTTTGGAAACATGCTTGCCCATAATAATTCTGATGGCTAAATCAATCAAGTTTATCCTTAAAATTTTGGAGACAAACGGGAAACTCCTTGAAGCCCTCAAATTACATTCAATAACCTTGACATCGTTATCTTTAGCTATAAACTGTATGTTAAATGGACCGGTTATCTCCAGAGCTCTTGCAATCTTCTTTGCAATTATCTTCACCTTCCTCATTGTCTCCAGGTAGGTTCTCTGGGGAGGCAATACCATGGTCGCATCACCTGAATGAACACCGGCATTCTCAACATGTTCAGAGATTGCATAACAGTAAAGCTCACCTCTTTTTGCTACTGCATCAATCTCTATCTCTTTGGCCCCTGTTATAAACTTGCTTATAACAACAGGATGTTCCTTGCTAACTTCAGATGCCTTTTTAAGGTATCCCTTTAATTCTTTTTCACTTAGAGCGATACTCATAGCAGCACCGCTAAGAACGTAACTTGGCCTGATTAGAACGGGATAACCAGCCTTGCCTGCGAACTTCTCTGCCTCCCTTACACTGGTCAGTTCCTTCCATACGGGTTGATCTATGCCCAATTTGTCCAATAATTGGGAAAACTTGTGTCTATTCTCAGCCCTGTCAATGTTATGAGGAGTAGTTCCGAGTATTGAAACCCCTGCATTGTGCAATGGTAAAGCCAGATTATTAGGTATTTGTCCTCCCATTGAGACCACAACCCCCAGTGGATTCTCCTTTTCGTAGATATCCAGAACTCTTTCAAGGGTGAGTTCATCAAAATACAGTTTATCACAAATATCATAATCTGTGCTGACTGTCTCAGGATTACAGTTTATCATAATAGTTCTGTAATTCAAATTCTTCAGTGTTATCACTGAATTGACACAACACCAGTCAAACTCCACCGAAGAACCAATCCTGTAGGCTCCTCCGCCTAAAACAACGACCTGGTTTTTTTCTTTGAAGTCAAGATCATCCTTACAAGCGTTATATGTAAGATACAGATAGTTAGTTTTAGCTGGATACTCTGCTGCAAGGGTGTCTATCTGTTTCACATACGGCACAATATTCAGTTTTTCTCTTTTTCCCCTTACCATCCGCTCAGTGCTTCCCGTAAGTATTGCTATCTGGGCATCGGAAAACCCTTTTTGTTTTGCTTCTTTTAACAGGGAAGAAGGCAGATTTTTAAGTGTGTGATGTTTCAACTTTTTCTCTAGATTAACTATGTTTTCTATCTTATACAGGAACCACGAGTCAACATTAGAAAGTTTGTGTATTTCGTCAACGGAATACCCTCTTCTGATTGCTTCAGCGATTGCAAACATCCTTTTATCAGTCGGTTCGCTAAGCTCTTTCTTCAGTTCATTAAACTCGAGACCATTGCAAACAAAACCTTTCATTCCAATGTCTAACATTCGGATCGCTTTTTGGAGTGTTTCCTCAAAACCTCTCCCAATCGCCATCACTTCTCCAACAGATTTCATTTCAGAACCTATACTGAGACTGACTTTTCTGAATTTTTGCAGGTCCCATCTTGGATATTTGAGAACAACATAGTCTAAGGCTGGCTCAAAACAAGCTGATGTCTCCTTGGTTATAATATTTTCTACCTCAATCAAACTATATCCTAAAGCCAACTTTGTAGCGATAAAAGCCAATGGGTAACCCGTTGCTTTAGAAGCCAGTGCAGAGCTTCTACTTAACCTGGCATTAACCTCTATTATTCTGTAATCTTTTGATTCAGGGTCAAGTGCAAACTGTATGTTACATTCACCAACAACGCCAAGATGCCTTATCACATTTATAGATGTAGCCCTTAATTTAAAATTTTCAGAGGCAGTTAAAGTTTGCACAGGAGCAACAACTATGCTTTCACCCGTATGGATCCCCATAGGATCAATATTCTCCATGGAACAGACAACGATGCAGTTATTGTAACGGTCCCTTACAACCTCATATTCAATTTCTTTCCAGCCACTAAGATATTCTTCTATCAGGATTTGGTTTGTAAAGGAAAAGGCCTTTCTTGTCAGCTCAACCAATTGTTTTTTATTATATGCAACGCCTGAACCTAAACCACCCAGGGCATACGCTATCCTACACATAACAGGGTAACCAATTTTTTCTGCCGCCCCTACCGCTTCTTCTACAGTAGTTACGGCCTTGCTCGTCGGAACCTTCAGGTTGATCTCCTGCAATTTCTTAACAAACAGGTCCCGATTCTCTGTATTTTGGATTGCTTCAGTTGGAGTTCCCAGGACCTTTACTTTATATTTTTCGAAAACACCTTGTTGGGCCAATGCAATACCGACATTTAATGCAGTCTGTCCCCCAAAACCAAGTAATACTCCATCGGGTCTCTCCTTCTCGATAACTTTTTTAACAAAATAGGTATCAATTGGTACAAAGTACACTTTATCAGCCAGATAGTCAGATGTTTGAATCGTTGCAATATTTGGATTAACTATAATTGTCTTAATGCCTTCCTCTTTCAATGCTTTAATTGCTTGCGACCCTGAGTAATCAAATTCTCCGGCCTGCCCTATCTTTATTGCTCCGGAGCCCAAAATTAAAACTTTCTCTGATTTTATTCGTTTTTCTTTCATTATTTCATTGCCCTCAGAAACACATTAAACAAAAATTCAGTATCGTCTGGTCCGGGTGATGCTTCGGGATGAAACTGTGTACCAAAGAGTGGTTTTGATATATGGATAATGCCTTCATTTGTCTTATCGTTATTATTGTAGAACCATTCACGCCAATCTTCGGGTAAGGTGTCTGAATCGATAGCATAACCGTGGTTTTGTGATGTGATATAACATCTTTTGGTTCCTACCTCCACGCATGGTTGATTTTGACTTCTATGGCCATATTTTAGTTTGTAGGTATTAGCACCCGCTGCAAGTCCCAAGATTTGAGAGCCGAGACAAATTCCAAGAATGGGTATATTTTTAGAGATAGCTTTTCTAACATTCTCTATTGTTTCTTTACACATTTTGGGATCACCGGGCCCGTTTGATATCACAATACCTTCTGCCTTTTCTTGTAGGAAATTATAATTCCAGGGGCATCTGAAAACAGTTATACTTCTTCTCAGGAAGGCCCTGATTATACTATGTTTCACACCACAGTCAATGATTATGATCTTTTTCTTGCCCTTTTTGTATGTGAAAGGCTCTTTAATACTGACCTCGGCTACCAGATTCCTCTTGTTGGGGTCTTCAAATTTGGCATTTTCTCTGTCATAAATGATTTTCCCGGGCATTGTTCCTTTTTCCCTTAATTTTTTGGTCAACTCTCTCGTATCAACTCCATATATTCCCGGAATATTGTATTCTTTCATCCATTCAGATAAAGATTTTTCGGCATTCCAATGGGAATATTTATCAGAATAATCGGCAATTACTAACCCCTGAAGATGTATTTTGTCTGATTCAAAATATTTTAACAGGTTATCTTCTCTTTCATCTCCCGGGACGCCGTAATTACCTATTAAAGGGTATGTCAAAACTAATATCTGTCCCTTGTAAGAAGGGTCAGTCAAAGTTTCAGGATATCCGATCATCCCTGTATTAAACACAACCTCGCCAGTCACAGCATTTTTAGAACCAAACGAGTATCCAGTAAAAATTGAACCATCCTCAAGAACAAGTTTAGATAACTGCTTCTTAGATTCCATACTAAATCCCTCTATCAGAGTCAAGTATTGTCAAAAATTTAACCACAGAGAACACAGAGAATGTTCAGTATTAAGGAATTACAAAAGATTCTTTTCCCTCC
>DAOUSS010000085.1 GCA_030627085.1 Candidatus Stahliibacteriota bacterium
AACAAGAACTATAGCCTTTTAACAACCCCTAACGCCTTGATCTCTATCACCTTATCGCGACCAAGAGTGGTTGTGCAAAAAGTCAAATTTCAACATGGTAGTCGCAACTTTTCCGTGCGGATCCTGGGGATAAGTTGCGCAAATTGAATCCACAACAGCATCTTCTATTCGCAGACTGAAGTCTGCGGCTACCAGATCCCTACTTTCTGCACAGCCTGAGGAGGTCGCTCCTACCACATTCCACATTTAACATTTCACATTTAACATCCCACCTTACGCTTAATCAGAAGCATCCGGTGTAACCCAAATCCAGCGCCCTGCCTATTTTCTCTCCAGTTATACCTCTAAATGTGAACTGAAGAAGCACACCCTCAAAATTTACTCTTGCCCCGAGCCCGAGCAAATTCCAGGCTTCTCCAGCAGGATAAATGGAATAATCCCCCACAATGCTGAACGAAGAAGAAAGATTAAAGGCTACACCGCCAAAGAAACCTGTTTCCCCGTCTTTTGTGTTGTAGTTTACGCCAACCCCGCTCTGGAATATACCAATATCCTTACCCAAAAGTCCGTATATCCCTTTCGATCCCACTTCAAAATCGTCCTTCTTAACATCCCAGTCATATCCCTGAGAATCAAAGCCCAGGATAACACGGGGGATAAGGGATGCCTCCTCCAGAACAAGTAATCTCACTTCAATGCCAGGATTTTTATAAAACAGCGGGTCTTCATATCCAAGTATCTTTTCACCTCCATAAGAGATCCCGATAGAGAGCCCCTGAAACGGGACGCTTGAGAGTCTAGCAAGTAAACTCCCCTCAGGCCCAATCCTTATAGATACTGAATAGTCCCCTTGTAACATCATCGCCGGGAAGGGAGAATCTATAAAATACTGGGCATAAAGAGGAACAGAAACCACCAGACAGACAAAAATAAAGGTTACTATCTTATTTCTCATCACACCCCCCACCATAGATATATCAAAATGTATAGCCACAGATTACACAGATTTTCACAGATTAAAAGATTTTTTTCTTATCAGTGTAATCCGTGGCTCTTTTTGAATTTTAATTTGTCATCCTTCACGATGTTCAGGACAAGTTTTGCATTTTTATCTTTGATTTTTGCATTATTCTCACTATACGCGACCCTTGGATGAAAAACCCCTATGAGTATTGGATAGAATGCATCCTTTATCTTTTTCAAGTCCTGCATTGTGAGATCAACATTATCTAATTCGCCCTCGTCCATCCTCTTGTGGATTATTTTTTCTATCTGTTCCTTTATTCTGATTGATGTTGGCTTTTCAAGACTTCGGACAGACGCTTCAACTGCATCTGCCAGCATAACAAGCGCAGCTTCCTTCGTGTGTGGAGAGGGACCCTCGTATCTGAAATCGTTCTCGTTTACACCCTCATTCTCCTCTTTTGCCTTATTATAAAATTGCTCCATAAGAGTCTTCCCATGATGCTCCTTAATAATATCTATAATCTCTGATGGTAATCTCTCCCTTTTTGCCCTCTCCACGCCATCCTTTACATGCATGCGTAGTATGCTTGCACTTATTTTGGGTCTCAGAGTATCATGGGGATTCTCTGTTTCTTTCTGATTCTCTATGAAGTAAATAGGATTCTTCAGCTTTCCTATATCATGATAGTAAGCTCCCGCTCTTGCAAGTAGGGAATCTGCAAACACACTGGATGCAGCACTCTCAACCATAGAGGCAATCAATATGGAATGGTTATATGTACCCGGCGCCTGTATAGATAACGCCGTAAGGAGAGGTCTGTTTAAGTCCGTGAGCTCTACCAATGTGAGGTCCGTAGTTATACCGAATGCTCTCTCAAAAAGGGGCAGTAACCCAAGCGCCAGCACACCACTACCGATGCCACCGAGTGCTGAAAACCCAAGAGAAGTAACTATAGTCCCATAATCCATTCTCTTGTATAGTTCAAAGATGAAAGTAATAACAATAGATATAATTGCCAAAAGGGGAATTGCCTTTGAAAAATCCGAAAACTTCTTTACCTTGCTTGCAACAAAGATGGATAACACCCCAACAGGCAAAGTAAACAGGACCCCGATTGTCCCCAATCCTATAAACATAGCTAACAGGAAAGACAGAGGGACAACTGCGGCTATAGCAGTCCCCCCACTAATGAGTATCGTAACCAGAACACTTCCCATAGCAACAGGAATTACATAAGGAGAAAATCCACTTCGCGCCACAATACTCGAAACAAAAACGATAAGCAACCAGACTATCGCTATGAGTAACAACTTCCTCGTATCAAATAATATTCTTCTCTTAACAAAGTATAATAGGACAAGAAAAACCAACATACAAAGCACAAAGAGAAGATTTCTTCCAAAAATTTCAGTGTTAACCTTCTTCCCACCGGTCTCAATGGCAAGTGAAGACAACTTTTCTATTGCCTCCTTTGTGATGGGGTCGTGTGCTCTTGCTATCATTTCCCCCTTTAAAACGACTCCTTTCGTCAGCTTCACTACTTCTGCTGCAAGATGTCTCTTCTCCTCCGTTATCTCTTTCATATAAATCAGGTTTGGCTTTATAGAGTGCCTTACTACCTCAACGAGTGCCCTTACCTTTTCCTCATCCCCCCCGAGAAGCTCCATTCCTTTCTCCTTTGTAAACATAATTGCAGATTCAATATCAAGAATGTCGGTCCTTGTCTCTTCACCACCCTTTCTCTTCACAACAACCTCTCTCTTGGAGCCAAAATCTATGGAATGTAGGTCATCCATAACACCCTTTTCCATAATCTGCATAATTATCTTCTCCGCCAGTCGTTTAAAATCTCTCTTGTTTGCCTCTATTGTCATCCTCGTAAGCGAATCTACTCCTTCGTAGTTCTGAAAGAAAAGGGCCAGGCGTTGCAGGCATTCGCCAGCTACATCCTCGTCAACACGAAGGATAGGAGCAATAGATTCCATTGCCTGTCTTCTCTCATTCTCAAGTTCTACCTTGCTTTTTCTTATAGCGAAAGTATAAGGAGCTATATAATCCTTACTGGCAATATCGCCCTCTTTTAATACAGGAACGCCCTGTCTTCTGGCAGGGTAGAGGAGATTGAGCATAATAATTACCCCTACAAAAAGGAATACCTTATGCGTTAGAGGATTTTTCAAAAACAGCGTTATCCTCTCTCTTCTTATCATTCTTTTCATAAGCCCTCACTATATCCTTTACAAGTTTATGTCTTACTATATCATCATCTGTCATCCAGCAGAAGCCAACCCCTTCAACATCATTCAATATCTTGGTTATATGTACAAGTCCTGATTGTTCATATCCTTGTAGGTCTATCTGGGTAATATCTCCTGTGATAACAGCCTTTGAATCGGGCGCAAGACGGGTAAGAAGCATCTTCATCTGTCCTTTTGTGGTATTCTGTGCTTCATCAAGGATGACAAACGCACTATCCAGATTACGCCCTCTCATATATGCAAGAGGGGCAACTTCTATAACCATATTTTCTATAAGTCTCCTTATCTTTTCCCCTTCAAGCATACTGTAGAGTGCATCATAAAGTGGACGAAGGTACGGGTCTACCTTTTCCTTGAAGTCTCCGGGAAGAAATCCAAGTCTTTCTCCTGCCTCAACAGCTGGACGGGTGAGGATTATCCTCTCCACATCTCCACATCTCAATGCCTGCACTGCCTTTGCTACAGCGAGGAATGTCTTCCCTGTTCCCGCTGGACCTATACAAATCACCACATCATACTTCTCCATAGCAATGAGGTACTCTTTCTGTCCGGAAGTTCTTGGCAGTATCTCACCCTTCCTCCCGTATAGGTGTGATATCTCACCACCTTTCCTTTCCTTCTTTGCATCCCATATCCCACCGCCCACAACATCATCTTCATCCACAAGCTTCCCGCTCTTTGCCTTGTTAACCAGTTTTGCTATCCTATCCCTTGCATCGTCAACCACATCCTTATCACCCTTCAGGATAATCCAATCTCCTCGGGCAAATATCCTGGAGTGGAATATCTTCTCCATAAGTTTCACATTTACTCCTTTCTCCCCGAAGAGCAGTCTCTGGTCAATCCCCTTTATTGATATTTTTCTTGTTGCCATATAACTCCCTCCTCCTCGCCTCAAGAAGATTATCATTAAGTCCGATAAAGCCAGCGGCTGAGAGAACATCACAATTACGCTTCACTCCTGTATCAAATACATCTGCGATCTTATCTCTCCAGTTTATATCTCTTGTAAGGTGGTGATCAAGAACAAGTTTGCTAACCCCTGTTTTCTCAATAATCTTCTTCAAATTCTCTTTTGCAAGATTGAAGTTATTATAAGAATATCTATATCCAAGCATATAGGTCATAGGACCGTCGCAGAATACGATACGAGGATGCTCCTCAAGAATGAAATCCATCTGATTCTTTAATGCAGGTCCCTCTACATCTGATGTAAACAGAAAGGTTTCGCTATCGGTAATAGATACTTCAGTTACAAAGCCAAGTCTTTGATTTGTGCCATGAAAGACCGGAGGCGAGAATCTTATCTTCGCATTCTTAATCCTGTGCGTGGTGCCATCGGATATTATAATCTTTCTTGCTACTTTCTCTATGAGCGGGATAAAAAAACCTGCCCTCTCGCTCTGGCTTTTGTTTATATTGTTCTTCGGGTCTTTTATAAAAACTATCTTATTATCATAGAGGGATGGGAAACTCGGGTTGTGGTGATCGTAGTGATAGTGTGTGACGATTATGACATCCGAGGCCCTTCCATACTCCACTATCTTTTGCCAGTGCTCCTCCTGTCTTTTGAGTTCCATAGGGTGAGGAGGAAGTTTAAACCTAGATGGGGCAAGGGAAACGGCAGGGTCTATCAGAATCTTTACATCCCCCGCCTCAATGTATGTCGCCATGCTCCTCGTCCCAAGTGAATCAAATGCTATGGGAATTATGTCCATCGTAAAAAAAGGAATCACGGGCTCTATGCCCGACGGCTCGCGTGTTTGCGAAGTACAGTACCCTCTCTGTTTCCATAAAGCCTATTCAATTACCTTCTCGAATTCCTCAATCGCCTTCTTTTCTCTGTCGTATATTTTACGCAAAATCTTTGCCGCCTCTTTCATATCGCGGGCAAATTTTTTGACTGCTTCCTCTCTCAAGGTCTCGTCCTCCGAAGCCAACGATGGAAGATGGCTGTAACCCTGTCTGCTCCACGGTGCGGTGGCGGGGTGTATAATCAACAAGTTATCGTAGAGGCATTCTACACCGTGATAGAGTTCAGCGGCGCGTTCTATATGCCTCCTCACATCTCCCTCAAATTCGCTGGCTATATAAAGTAGATAATCCGCGATGAAGTGTCGCTTGGCATCTTCACACATAGCTTCATGACAGGCGCCCCACCCACCGATCTCTTTTAAACTGTCTATATCGAGTTTTGAATAATCCCTCTCTTCATCCAGGTAATCAATAAGTTCTTTGTAAGCCTCAAATCCACATCGGAAGGTGCCCTCTCTGAATTTGCCCTTCACTTTGGGAAAGGTTATCTCCTTCTTGTTCATCGTTTCGACCGCCCGTTTCAGTGACTCTATAAACAGCTTTTTGAGGCGGACCTCTCGCTCTTTCTCACCGGGTATAAAGATCGCACCGTAAAGCCAGGGTTGTTCATCTTTTCCTTTCTTCCAGCCCTCTTTGAACTCGTCGATGGAATACTCATAAAATGCGCCCTTGTAACAGTGAAGATATAACTTTTCCTCATCGTAGCCGACTATGACAACAAACCACGGATAGTGAATGCCGGGCGGTTCCCAGGTGGTTATAACGGGATTGCCCTCGTCTATCGATCGCTTTATGAGCTTCCACGCCTCGGACCATTCCAGGTCTTTTTCATACTCGTAAGAATAGCCCAATGTGGAACATACCTCACACGCGGTGGTATAATCTGAAAACAGTGTCCAATCGTGCGCCCCCCCGCCCTCATCTGCATTATATGTGAACAGGAATAACTTCTTCCAGAGTCCCCTCACGATCACGGGTGATACATCATCATCCCTTGCGTTAAAGCACGATGTGAGACAGGAGAACATACCTGCCTGCCAGAAGCTGTTTCTGGGCACATTTTTCAATATCACTTCCCCCCCTTCCCGCGCCACTATATTCACGGGCATTAATAAAAAAATCAGTAAGAGCCCGGGAATAAATTTATACAAGATTACCTCCTTTATATTACATTAGTGCCTTTAACAAAGCTCGTAATCCTTTACATTCCTCGTTTATTGGTATCGAGGCTCGCCTGCCTGACGGTAGGCAGGCCGACAGCGATATTAAAATGCAAAATGAAATTCTAAAATCCTAATTTCCAATTTCCAACAAAAATCCAAATGTCAAAGGAAGGTAGGGGTTGACAAAGAAAAATTGAAAATTTAGGAATTTGACATTTTATTGGAAATTGGTAATTGGAAATTTGAC
>DAOUSS010000070.1 GCA_030627085.1 Candidatus Stahliibacteriota bacterium
GAAATCTTAACGCCAAAATCTTGCGATCTGCCTAAAAAACATAATGGGGAATCCAATGAACAAAAAGTTGGACTTCGGTGAGCTCAGCCGAACCGAAAGCCTGTATCAATTGATTCATTCTATTTCTATCACAACACTTTGGGACATTCCCTATTTTTAAAAAACTTTGTGTCCTTTGTGAACTTTGTGGTTAGAATCAGCCAGAATGTAGGGACAACCCTTCTACAGAGAGCTTTCAAATTTCAGGGTTAAACCCTACCAACAACTTAGAAAAAATACCTGATACCAATGCCACCATTAACTTCAAAATCAGTAGCAGGAACAAGTCCAACCAGTGGAACAAGCTCAAAGAATATATCTATAGGCGCTTCTGTAAGCATAAAATCTATACCAAAAGGAATACGAATCCCAGCCTCACTCTTTTCCGCAAACTTGATTTTCCCACCAATTCCATAATAAATCGGGATATTGTCCTTAATCAGATTAAAGTTATGGAACAGATAATCTGAATGAAGGTGTAAAGTACCTTTCTTGCCAAATGACCAGGCAGCCACACCGTCTATCGCTGTGCTACTACCCGTCCATAACTTACAACTTAGACCGGTTGGCTCGCCTATAATTACACCTAGCCCTAAACCAGCACTCTGTACTGCAACAGTGCCAGATAGCAACATTGCTATTATGATAAAGCACAGCATTGGTTTAAACATTTTAACACCTCCTGGTATAATATTCATTATACCTGACAACTCTTATTGTCAAAATTAACTCCTTAATTTTTTAACCAATAAGGCAACTCTTTTTCCTAGTTTTGCTGCATTCATACCTGTCTTTTTATCTGGAGTTCCACAACATGATATCCCATAATGACCCGTTGCATCTAACGGATCTCCCATAACAATCATTCCATATATCAACATTGCCTGGATAATTGAAATAATAGTGGTCTCTTTCCCGCCGGATGGATCACCAGCTGTTGCAAAGGCTGCGCCTATTTTATTTTCCATCTGGTTACGGATATCAACAAACCTATCAAAAACTTCCTTTAATTCAGCAGCCATTGTTCCGAAATAAACAGGAGAGCCAGCAATAATTCCGTTAGAGGTTAGAAAATCCTCCCTCGTAACTACTGAAACTGGTTTCAATACACATCTTACATCCTTTACTTCTCTCACTCCACTGGCAATTTCTTCTGCCAATTTTTTGGTATTCCCCGTCTTTGAATAGTACATTACTAAGACCTGCATACTACCCCCTCGCCTAACCAAATGCTGATGCAATCCAGTGGCCAACATAATGGGTGATAACTATAACTATCAATGCAACGGCTAAATGCTCTGTTACTACCCTCCAGGCACTTACTCCCTGTTCTCTGGCGATACCAAAACTAAGAATGCACAGTACAAATAATCCCCAGATTACGCTTACCACAACTGCTGTTGAAAGTTCCAATAGTAAAACTGGGATAAGAAATGTTAATGCAAAAATAAACTTAGAGAAAAAGGTAGAACCTGTTGCTTCCCATATCTCTTTTGCGCTATGTTTATTTTCGGATTCCTCAGAAATGTGAATCCCCAACGCATCTGATAATGCATCCGCTATTGCTATTGTTAATATACCACCTAGAACAACAAGTTTCGAATGGGTACCAGAATGTAATCCTACCATTAACCCAAGCGTTGTGATTATCCCAGAGGTTAAACCAAAGCTAAATCCCGTCCTTAGTGAATGTCTCATAGTTATAATTATGTGTTATTAAGCTCCCCTAAATCAACCATTACATAACCTACTTATTTTTGATTATATCACAATAAATATCTTTTGTCAAGTGAAAAACCAGATGCTGGTATTTGAACACCTAAGATGGTATCCCTGCATATGTGAGCAAACCTGTAGGGCAAGGCTTCAGCCTTGCATATGTGAGCAAACCTAAAGTTTACCCCGCCACAGGCGGTGAGTTTGTCCTACGACATTGCAAGCACAGGCTTTTGCAAACCTAAAGGTTTGCCCTACAGCGGGCTACAATAAAGTATAATTTGGGGTTATTACATACCAATGCCGGAGGTTTTTTCTTCGCTGGGTATTACACCAAGCTCCTTTAACCTTTCTCTTACCTTGTTTTCAAATCCATCAGCGTTGGATTTTATTTTGAGGGGTGGTAGTGATGAGAAATTACTAAAGTTATCTTTTATCTTTCCAGTCTTCGCATCTTTGTTCAACATTTTGAGAAGCTGGAGGTTGGTAAATCCAATAAGAGGGGGTATTGCCCTTTTTATATTTTGCACCTTCCCCATCATATTCAGGAAACTCCCATCTACTTCCGCAAATGAGACTGCAGGCAGCACCACATCCGCAAGTTTCGCTGTTTCTGTATGAAAAAGGTCACATACTGCTATGAACTCTACATCTTTGAAGAAATTTCGTACCCCATCAGGCTCAATAGCCAGACCAACGGGGTCTTCCCCAAAGATAAAAATTCCCTTATATCTCTTGTTTAGAGGTGGAGAGGTAATCCCTATATTAACCAGTGTCCGCATGTTTGACTTTGTGTACACTGGAGCCGTAGGAATATCATTCAAATTCTTTCTCACAAGTGCCAAAGCATCTCTATTCACCCCGGGATTGAAAACTATAAGGGGTCTATGACTCTTTTTAAGGTTAGACCTTAAATTGGAGATTTTAGATTTCAGATTTTTCAAAGAAATAAAGATATCGGGTCTATACACAGACAACATATCCTTATGCCCTGCTATGATAAGTTTCATCCCATTCCTTCTTGCCTGTCTTACCTTTACACCGTAGACCGAGCGCAGTATCCAGGAATCAAATCCAAGAAGGAGGATGGTATCGTATGAAGAGAGATTACCCCAGTCAATATCCTGATAAGTTTCACTACCTATAACCGCAGTATCCGGAGAAAACGTAAACAGGTTCCGTGTGCCCATACTTTCTGCAAGTTTTGCACATTCCTCTATTTCCTCTGTTAAAGACCTCGGGGAAACAAAAAAAGCAAGTGAATCAGGACCGTATTTCTCCTTTATCTCAGACAGTCTACTTCTTACCATCTTTACAGCCCTGTGGATATCAAGTTTTTTACCATTTCTAAGATATGCCTCTAAGAGTCTATCCTTATTCTGTGCTAATACAGGTCCAAATTTTCCTCTTACACACATTCCTCCCTCATCTATACCTTCTACCTTTTCTAATCTCCCATTCCACACACAAAGATTAATTTTGCAGCCATATCCACAGAATGGACAGATGGTTTCAATCTTTTCGTGATCAAGTGGTATTGGTTTGTTCAAAATGACATTTTTATCCCATAAAGCACCCGTAGGACAAATATCCACACAGTTTCCGCAGGATTCACATTCTGTTTTAAGTAGTGGTCTTCCGAAGAATGTATCTATTGATGTGCCAAATCCTCTCCCGGCAAATCCAAATGCCCCTATACACCTTACCTCATCGCATACCCTAACACAGCTTCCGCAGAGGATACATTTCTCCTCGTCTCTTATTATCAATGGATGATTTTTGTCTATGCGTTTATGGTGAGATTCCCCTTTGTAAGTTTCCTGATGTGCTTCATAGAATGTGGAGAACCGTTTCAGGTCACACTCGTATCTTGCCATACAGCCACATTCAATACACCTACTCGCCTCTCTTACAGTCTCCTCTTCCGTAAATCCTTCTTCAATCTCATTGAAATCATTCTTTCTCTCCTCGGGGTCTCTCTTTTTGGGTTCCAGTCGGGGTTTTTTCTCATATTCTTCATACTCCTCTTTTGGGATCTCTGCAAATTCACTCTTCTTTGATATAAATTCGTAACTTTCCTTCGGGAGTTCTACACCTGATAAATAGGCATCAATACACCGCGCAGCCTCTCTTCCGTCGTAAGAGGCTTCTACAACTGTAGCAGGACCTCTCACAGCATCACCACCCGCATACACACCAGGAAAATTAGTGAGAAATCCCGAGTTAACCTCCACACTGTTCCATTTTGTTGTGGCAACTTCGTTCTCCCTGTTGAATGAGAGGTCAACGGACTGCCCGATTGCCATAATTATGGAATCTGCTTTAATCCTGAACTCTGAACCTTCTATGGGAACAGGCCTTCTTCTCCCGGATGCATCCGGTTCTCCAAGTTTCATCCTAATGCATTCAATCTCATTAACTCTCCCGTTTCCAATAACTTGTACAGGATTTGTGAGAAAATCAATACCTATGCCCTCTGCCTCAGCATCCTCAACTTCTGTATGATGGGCTGGCATCTCTTTTCTTGACCTTCTGTATACTATCCTAACATCTGCACCCATCCTGAGCGCTGTTCTTGCAGAGTCTATCGCTGTATTACCCCCACCGACCACTACGACCTTTTTCCCGATATTTAGTGGCTCGCCCAGCATAAACCTTCTCAAGAAATCAACTCCCTGAAAGACTCCTTTTATCTCCTCTCCGGGTATCCGCATAGATTTCCCAACACCGGCACCAACTCCAAGAAAGACTGCATCGTATTTCTCTCTTAATGTAGTTAAAGTAATATCACTGCCTATCTTTATATTAGTTTTTATCTCGACTCCAAGCGATGTGATAAGACCTATTTCCTTATCCAGAAGATCCTTGGGAAGTCTGTATGAAGGAATACCGTATCTCAGCATCCCACCGGGTTCAGGGAGAGCCTCAAAGATTACAACTTTATGTCCCCATTGTGCAAGAAAATAGGCACAGGAGAGACCCGCTGGTCCTGAACCAATCACTGCAACGGTCTTTCCTGTAGATGGTTTTTTGGGTGGAACATACGGGTTAGATGAGAAGAGGTCTCTATCAGCAATAAATTTTTTGACATTTCTTATAGAGATGGGCTCTTCAACAAGCTCTCGTCTGCACTGTGCCTCTTCACAGAAGGCAGGACACACCCTACCCAGAGTTGAGGGAAGTGCAAGGCTGTGTCTGATCAACTTCGTCGCAGAGTCAAATTCTCCTCTTGCAACAAATCCAATATAACCCTGCACATCAACCTTTGAGGGACAGGCAAGACTGCAGGGTGCCACACAATCCGCATAGTGGTCGGATATAAGAAGTTCAAGAGCGGTCTTGCGCAGTTCCAGAATGGATGGAATATCTGTCTCTATCTCTATCCCATCGGCTATAGGGGTGGAACAGGCAACAACAGGCTTTCCATCCGCCATAATAAGACATAACCTGCAGGAGCCAAATGGAGCAATTTGCTCATCCTGACAGAGAGTTGGAACCTCAATTCCTTCTCTTTTTAAAACATCGAGGATTTTCTCTCCCGATTTCGCCTCTACTGTTTTACCATTTATTTTTATTTTCATAGAACCCTGAATAATGTAAACATATCAAAAATTTGTAGGCACGATTTCAAATCGTGCAAATGGGCACAAATTGAATTTGTGCCTACAGACTCAATTCCAAAGGCTTACGCCTTAATTCCATCCCTGGAGTTAATCCGTGGAGTTAACCCGTGGAGTTAACCCGTAAGGGTTTTACATAAAAGGCTGACGCCTTAACTCCAATCCGTTGTTGTTTTTCTTTTTCAACAGGGAACTAAAGAGATTGGAAGAGAACTGTTTTTACTCAACTTTTACTGCGTCAAATTTGCAAGAATCCTTACAAAAACCACATCTCGTGCATTTTTCAGGGTCTATTTTGTATGTCTTCTTGGGTTTGCCTTCAATTGCACCTACAGGACAGACCTTGGCACATCTCCCACACCCGTTACATTTCTCCGGGACTATAGAATATGTTATAAGGCTTTTACACTTGTGAGCGGGGCATTTTTTATTCTTTATATGCTCCTCGTATTCGTCTTTAAAGTATCTGATGGTTGTCAAAACAGGATTGGGCGCGGTCTGTCCAAGACCACACAGAGAACCCAGTTTAATCTCCTCTCCCAGTTTTTCAAGTATCTCTACATCAGAATCTCTGCCCTTTCCCTCTGTGATACGGTTTAATATCTCAAGCATCCTCTTTGTGCCAAGTCTGCAGAATGTGCACTTGCCACAGGATTCATCCTGTGTAAAGGATAGAAAGAATCTCGCAACATCAACCATACAGGTATCCTCATCCATAACAACCATACCGCCTGAACCCATTATAGCCCCCGTCTTTGTTATTGAGTCATAATCCACAGGAATATCTATCAGGGATTCGGGTATACATCCCCCGGAAGGTCCTCCAAGCTGGACTGCTTTGAACTTCTTTCCTTTCAGTATTCCACCGCCTACATCAAATATTACATCTCTCAATGATATTCCCATCGGTACCTCTACAAGTCCCCCTCTCACAATCTTCCCAGCAAGGGAGAAGACCTTTGTGCCTTTACTCTTCTTTGTTCCATACTGGTTAAACGAAGACGGCCCATGGTGTATAATAAATGGAACATTCGCAAAGGTTTCAACATTGTTTATGTTGGTTGGATAACCGCAGAGTCCACTTGCTGCGGGATAAGGGGGCCTTGTCCTCGGCATACCTCTTTTGCCTTCTATAGACGCCATAAGCGCAGTCTCCTCACCACACACAAATGCGCCAGCACCCTCTACGATATTTGTATCAAACGAGAAGTTTGTTCTAAAAATGTTTTTCCCAAGAAAACCATACTCCCTTGCAAGTCTTATTGCATTACGCAATCTCTGGACCGCCAGCGGGTACTCCGCCCTCACATAGACATAGCCCTCGGTCGCTCCAATTGCATAGGCCCCTATAAGCATTCCTTCTATTACGGAGTGTGGGTCACCCTCAAGGGTGCTTCTGTCCATAAAGGCGCCGGGGTCACCTTCGTCTCCATTACATACAATAAACTTTTTCTCTCCTCTTGATGCCCTTGCAAGATCCCATTTTATACCTGTTGGAAAACCTGCGCCTCCCCTTCCACGCAGACCTGATTCCTGCACCATCTCAATCACTCTCTCGGGTGAAAGTTCCCTCAGCGCTTTTTCAATTGCCCTGTATCCATCTCTCCTTATGTACTCATCAATGTCGTCCGGGTCTATTATACCACAATTTCGTAAGACAATCTTTACCTGTTTTTTGAAGAAGGAGTCCTCTTTGGTAATTATACCATCTCCTCTCACTATAAATTCCTGGACTACTCCTTTTTTCTCCATTTTGCCAAGGTGAGCATCAATTATATCGGGAACAAGTTTCGGGGTTACATTGCCATAGGAGGTGAGCTTCCCATCCTGAATTACATCAACTATTGGTTCTCTATAACACATACCTATACATCCTGCCTGTTTTAGCTTAATAGAGAGTCCTTTTTGTGCAATCTCTTTTTTTAGTGCCTCATAGACCTCATTTCCTCCAGCAGCAATGCCACAGGAATTTAATCCAATTCTGATTTCTTCAATCATAATTTTATTTTGGGATGCAGATTAAAAGTGATTAAGAGATTAAGTTAATTGAGTGATTAAGTTGATTAAGGTGTAGCCTATTCAAATTAACTGAATTAACTAA
>DAOUSS010000157.1 GCA_030627085.1 Candidatus Stahliibacteriota bacterium
TGGAAATTGTTGCGGAGGGAAAGTCTATAGTATTTTTGGCTTTTTTTTAGGCTTTATTTCAGGATCTCAAATATTGTGGATTATTCTTGATTTTGTGTGGTTTGACATCAGTATTTTTTTTATGATAAGTTTATCAAAATAGTTCGGAGGGACAAAATTGGGAAAAAATGAGAGTATATCGACATCAACAGAAAAACGAAATTCCTATATTACAAGTTATTCTTTGAGCGATGAGACAGGACAAATAACAGCGAAAGGAGATGCCCAAGTCAAACTGGAGGAAGAAAATATCTCCCTTCTTCCAAAGTTTGGAGAGCCGTTATTTTTATCTTTACGAGATATTCTTGAAATTTTTGAGGGTGACTATAAGATTCATCTTACTTTGACTTCAAAAGAGAAACTCACAATTTTTAATCTCGGCTACAAATACGAAGATTTCTTGCGTGTGCTCTCACGCTTGCGCAATGAAATTCTTCTCAAAGATATGCTGATGCATGAAACGCTTAGAAAATCCGGAGTAGAAGCAGAGTTCGTTTATTCTGACGAAGGCGGCAATGAAAAACAAAGAGGAAAATGCGAGCCGCGTTTATATGAAACCGCATTAGTAGTAATACCGGAAAAAGGAGAACTCGCCAGAATCCCTTATAGCAACATTTTAGAAATACGGGGCGAAGATTTTACCCTTGCCATAACCACGGACTTTGGAGAGAAATTTGTTTTTTCAAAAATGGGCAAACAATTTGACCCGTTCACGAAAACCTTCTCTGACTTAATGAATGAACTTTCTCTTAAAGTTCAATCATCACTCAAAGAACTACTGCCAAAAGCTGATCCATCGGTTATAAGAAGAGCTGCCCGATTTATGAAAGAAGGCAAAGTGGCTAAAAGAAGCGACATTGAATCAATTTCTCCTGAACTATGGGTAGAATTGGAAAAGAAATTAGAGGCGGCGGGTATTAAAGAAGAATACGATTTCTTAAAATCTCTGGCGCAGAAAGAGAAGATGTGCATTGGATTAAAGCGGGGACTCTTAGGAGATTTAACAGGGGAGTATATCTGGTTTTTAATTCCGATATACAGCACGAATCAAAAAGAGCCGGGGAATGCTGTCGCAATGGAATCAATTTCTGGTGAAGGCGGCGGAAAGGCAACCTACTTTTTTAGAATAGTAAGCAGAAAAGATTATCCTAATTTCAAGAATATAGAAGAACTCCATCGAGAAGTAGATAATTTTATCAAAAGAATAAACCGTTGCATGCTGGCTATAAACTTCAGGAGAGAACCAATATACTTGCCAGATGAACGACTACAAGAGCCAAAGTATCAGAAGTATCAATTTGCAATTACCAAGATACCTGAGCTAAGGGATCTACGACGGCTTTTCATTGGCAGAGTAATCCACTCCTCACGCGAGCAGTGGAAAGAGGATGTTATGGATTTATTGAAGTTTAATGTAAGAACGCAGAACAATGATGTAAAGTGGAAGAAGGGTGAAAAAGATGGGTGATAACCACTGGTTTATTGAAACTGTTTCTCTATCACAGGACACGTTGCCATCAAAAGAGGAGATGGAGAAACTTTTGCTTCCCTTGCCACCAGGATGGAAGGCTGTTAATAACTTTTTCTATGCGAAAAATGGTCAGGTAATAGTAAGGTTGGGGCATGTAAATCCTGACCCCGTAGATATCTTTGAAGGCATGAAGGCAAGTGCAGAAACTGGATTGGTTCCTGGTTTAACCGTGGCAAAAGTCGAAGATTTGAAAAATCAAATTGAAACCCTTTATCCTCAGAAATTCGATTACACAGCTGATTTAACTATTATTGGATGCGCAGATAAGCAAACGGCAAAACAGTTTTTTGAGAGTTATCAAACAATTCCTACCCAGGGATTATCTGCCAAAGTATTAGGAGCAACAATAGACACCTCGCTTAGTGATTTAATAAAGGTGTTCGCTCCTAAGGAAATGGCAAAAGAGGTGGAATCTGCTTTAGAAAAAGGTAAAAAAGAACTCGCTGACTCCGGCGTTAAAATTGAAAAAGGCAAACACCTCGGTGAAAAAGCTCTTTTCCATGTGGGTAAAAATGGGAAGAAGGGATGTATGGCGATTTTGATTAACAATTTTGTGATTACTGGAATGCTTTCGGTGTTTGAGGAACTCGAAGCAGGGAGTACTCCTATACACTCAGTAAAATGTGAGAAAACATGGCGAGAGCATGAGCCGTTAAGATTAAAGGGAAAACATGATGTTTCAAGCTGTAAGGCTTGTAGTTGTCACTCTTCGGGTAAGACATGCTCAACTCTTGAAAAAGAAGGATTCATACATAGAGAAATGGTGGAGACTTTGCTAAAAGATATTTTTTCAAGAATTAAAGGAAAAGTTCCTGAAAAGGAAACCTCCGTAAATATAATCAGAAAATCAGAGAAGATTGAAAATCCCTCCGATGGCTTTAAAATTAAAGATGGAGATACTATAAAAACTGGTGAAGGGACGAAAGTCAAACTTGCAGATAACTTAAAAAATGAAATATCTATTGGTGGAGGGAGCACTGTTAAGGTTGACAATCAAACGGGTTTTGAATTATCAGAGGGTACAATTGGTGCCATGCTGAAAAAAACTGAAAAAGAAATTAATGAAAAGTTGGAGAAGTATAAAGAGAAATATGGAGAAGATGCTTTCAAAGTGCGGACCCCACAATCAATTTGCTGTCCTCGAGGCACTATCTTCTCGGTGTGGACTGATAAAAATACCACCACACTTACGGTTGTCAAAGGCAAGGTTGAATTTTCCGACCTAAAAGGCAATAAAGTCATTGTGAGCGAGAACCAGTTTTGCGTTTGTTCAAAGGAACAAGGATTACAGAAGCCTGTTACAGCCCCTTTTAATCTCAAGGAAAAATTTAAAGAAGGTGTTAAGATGTATAAAGGAGGTAATTAAATATGCCGGGATACAAGCATCCGTGCCGCTACTGTGACAAACTGATTCCACCTGAATCCAACGTTTGCCCATTATGCGGTAAGGTAAATCCATTGGGACCATTAAGATGTCCCAAATGTAGGAATCCAATCCAGAAAGATTGGAAGAAGTGCAGCAACTGTGGTCTATCATTAGAAATTGTTTGCCCGAAATGTGGTAAATCAACTTTCTTTGGAGACTATTGCGAGTACTGTGATGCTCACTTGGTGGTTGTTTGCCCAAATCCAAAATGTAAAGCCGAGCAATCACCAATCGGAAACAATTGTGTAAAATGTGGTAAACCATTAAAATAAAATAAAAAGGAGAATAAAATTATGGCGCTACAACCATTCACAAGTAATTTTGCGGATAACAGCACAGAGGCGGGGTTTCAGTTTACTTTTTTCTGCGATCTCTGCAGGGAAGGTTATAAGACCAAATTTATAGGGTCCAAAACCTATAAGAAAGGAAAATTGCTGAAAGGGTTTGGTGGTTTAATCAGTGCGGCTTCCCAGATTGCCGGAAAATACCGCGTGGGTTACGGCGCCGAGAGAGCCACTGATACAATCAGTGAACATTTTCGTGGCATGTCCCCTGAATGGCACAAGGAACATGAAGCCGCGTTTGAACTTGCCCAGAACGAGGCGAAGCAACACTTTCATCGTTGTCCTAAATGCAAAAAGTGGGTCTGCGAAAACGACTGGAACGAACAGGAAGGTCTCTGCGTAGATGATGCGCCGAGAGTAAACGTTGAAGTTGCCGCTGCCAAAGCGCAGAGAGCAGTTCAAGATATTCAGGAAAAAGCAGCAAGTACACAGGTCTTTACCGGTAAGATAGAAAGCAAGCAAACGCTCTGTCCCCAATGTGGCAAACCTGCTGGCGAAGGCAAGTTCTGCAATAATTGTGGAGCACCACTTAGCTTGGTCAAATGCCAGAAGTGTGGTGCCCAAAATCCGTTTGGAACAAGATTCTGCGGTGAGTGTGGAACAAAACTTGGTTAAATAAAAATACCGCCGCCGCATCGCCTAACACGGGCTTTGCGGCTCACTTCGTTCGCCCAAATGCTTTGCACTTCGCAAAGCACGAAACCGTTAGCCGAATGTGCATGAAATCAAATCTGAGTTATTCGAAGCAGGTAGCGAAGTCATCTCCATACAGGTTCAGTAACAACAGAGATTGTAACGTCGGCTAACAGCGGATAAAAGGGAAATCAAAAATTTCCCTAAATTGCCTTCGGCAACTTCTTTTATACCGCAAACGTTAAGCGAGGAATTTACGAATCTAATATTGAAACAAAAAGGAAATTTCTACCACCCAAAACTAACAGAAAAAGCGGCTTGCTGAAA
>DAOUSS010000294.1 GCA_030627085.1 Candidatus Stahliibacteriota bacterium
AAGAGCTGAAAGAGAGCCAATCTTAATCATGGGCTCATTTGATACTACAGGTGGTTAATGCTTAATCTGGGGTTATGTTTGAAATATTTCAATACGAATTCATACAGCGAGCAATTCTTGCTTCTATTTTTGGTGGTATTAGTTGTGGCATTGTCGGTGTTTGGGTAATAATGATGCGAATACCGTTTGTTGGAGTGGCAATGTCCCACGCTGCTTTTGCCGGAGCAATATTTGGACTTCTATTGCAGATTGACCCCCTGACAATGGCACTCTTATTCTGCCTTGCCTCGGCGTTACTTATCGGGCCAATTGCCGACAGGGCTGACATTGACCCCAATATCTCTGTAGGAATAATCTTTTCTTCTATTTTAGGAGTTGCCTTTCTGGGAATGGGGTTAATAGTTGGTCCAAAGACAGAGGCATTAAATTTTATCTGGGGAAATATTCTGACAATATCGAATAAGGATGTAATACTTTTGATAGCAATAACCCTTTTTGTTCTCTCTTTCTTAATACTTTTATTCAAAGAGATTCAAGCTGTTCTCTTTGACAGGGAAATTGCCCGTGCGGTTGGTATACCTGAAAAAATAATATTCTACTCTTTGCTGTTTTTGTGCGGGACAACTGTTACCCTGAATCTGAATACCATAGGCGGACTCTTAATATTCAGTCTGATAATCAATCCACCATCGGCTGCCTATCAACTTACCTATAATTTAAACACAATGTTTCTTCTGTCAGCAATTTTTGGTAGCAGTTCCTGTTTACTCGGTCTTCTTTTTTCTTATATATTCAATGTTCCATCAGGAGCTATCATCATTATTACATCCAGTTTAATCTTCGGTCTGTGTCTTCTCTTTTCTCCAAAGAGAAGGGCAAAAAGAGTCTAAACGCTTCCTCACATATCTGTAAAAATCTTCATTCGGCACTCTTTCGTAAGAAATCCCGAAATGAGGATACGAGAGTCCCATAATAAATCTGTAGTGTGACTCAAGCGCTGTGAGATTTGTTTTAGCATCAATTTGAAGAAAGTATCTCTGAGAGGAATCTGGAATCTCCTTTTCCTTGCCTTCTGGAATTGTAATAAGGCGGACAAAGGAGAGTATATCTTTTTCTGTTATGCCCAGATCAGGGAAATTTTTCTCTATTGTGTGTGCAAGTGTATCGTCCTGCTCTGCGAACTTTAAAGAATACTTATCCAGTGTGTCAATCGCATCGGCGAGATACGCACCAAGACCGACACTCATGCTGTAAAGAAGACCTCCTACAACCACAGCTGCATCATCTGAAACGCCAAGACCCTTTTTGTGCCTTATATACTGAAATCTTACATTCGGATGGCGTAAAAAATCCACCCTCGTTGAGTCTTGTATAATTAAGCCTCTTTCTGTGTATTCATTTATTTTATCCTCATGGTTACCGTGTGCAAGGCTCTCTCCATTCAAG
This sequence comes from Candidatus Stahliibacteriota bacterium, assembly GCA_030627085.1. GTDB lineage: Bacteria > Hydrothermota > UBA3073 > UBA3073 > UBA3073 > UBA3073. The sequence continues at coordinate 1,447 of DAOUSS010000294.1, forward strand.
TTCATCTTTTCCATTACCCTGAGGTCAATAAGGTATGGCTTTCCTCCGCCAATATTGGTCTGGAATTTTTCGTTTACTTTCTTACGCACAGAAAAGTTATCCATCAATCCGCCAAGATATAAACCTTTCAGCACATCTTTAGGATTAACTTCCCACTGCAAAAATAAAGGACAGCGCATCAAAGGTTCCCTATGCTTGTTTACAAGATGAGTAAGATTCTCGCCATCTATTACACGCTCCGCATACTTGCATATTTCGTCGATCAACATCTGTCTCTCAGAACGCACAATAAATATATCCCTTCCCAGCGCCTCTACAATGTCATTTAGCGTTGTATCAACAAACTTGTGCCCCCTGAATGCACCATCACCGTTGTGGGAATGGCCCTCTATCGTCTGCATAAAAAGAAGATCTTCCACAGCAGGCTCCGTGAAAAGATCTTTTCCCTTTTGCAAATTTTTAAAATCCTTCCATATCAAACCCTTTGGTGCTATTTGCATAAGAACACCTCCTTTTTCGGACGCAGATTTACGCTGAAACACACTGATTTTTATAATTTCTTTTTTTAATTTTCTCTTTATTATTTATTCT
>DAOUSS010000194.1 GCA_030627085.1 Candidatus Stahliibacteriota bacterium
TACATATTCGGTCTGAATCTTTTGATCCAATTGTCCCTGGACCACGCCCCAAGAAAAACTCTTTACCTTCATTAGTTCTTTCTCCCCCAAATTTTCCTTTTAGCCGATTCGCAATATTCCTCGCAATTATCTATAAGTATAAAATTTCTATTAAGTTCTTTAGAAAATGAGAACTTTTTACTAATATGGGCAGCATCTCATTAATCTATTGCTTTTAGTTTCTTGAAAACAGCCTGCAACTCTTTATCTGTGATTTCGATTCCTTCCCAATTTAAATAACCTATGATTTGCTCCTTAATAGGTCTCATCCATCCAGCACAAATTCTACTCTCTAAATCTGCAATTAGGTCTTTTAATTCTTCTCCTGACATTATGCTTTCTTCCTTTCCAGAGGTATAGTGTTACTTAAGCTATCCTCTGCGATTTTGCAATATTGTATTATAAAGGTTGCTCCCTTTAAATTCAGAAGTTCTCTATTCTGAATTTGATATCTCTATCCTTTACTTCGTATTTAACAAATGTAATCCCTCTATCACTGAAATCACTGTTTTTTGCTTTAAACTTTGCTCTTTCGTTAAAACCAAATGCTATCAAAACTGGTTGAACAGTCTCAATTTCACTTCCTGCAAGTCTTCCAGCAACCCACTTTGAATACTCAATAACTTGAGAAACATCCTTATCATCAGCAGTATCTCGCTTTAGCTCGACAACACTGAATTTATATCTTAAAGGAAATCCTGTGTATTTGATGTTTTTATGGTAGCAAAGAATGTCAATATTTTTCCTCGTCACATGATAGGGAACGTTATTTGCAAACCATTCCAAATCCTCAACAGGACCAAAAATTTCTCTTAAGTCTTTTCGGTTGGTATCATCAATATTCGTAATTAACCACGCTCTCAATATATCTTCCAAGTAAACTTTGCCATTTCTATTAAGCGGGAGTTTAATTTCAACCATATTTTTTGAAGAATAAGAGCTAATTTGAGATGGTTTATTCATTGCATTTCCGTTTATTTTTACAAGCAATTCAATAAGAGCTTCAGTGGCCTCGGGGTTTATAGTGTTAATTCCTCTTGGACCCTGTATTTTTCGATAAAACCACCCCCAGAATTTGGATTCATACTCTTTTGTGGAGAATAAATAATCTTCAGGCACTGGTTCAGGAAAGTAATTTAAACATTCTATCTTTACTCTTATGGGCCAGGTTTCGCCAACACAACCAATTGGTGTCGGATCAAAAAATGGCTTACTCACAATTTTGTATATACCGTGGAATCCCGCTTGACGTTCATAAAGAAAGACTGCATCTCCAATTCGCGTACCCAAAATATCGCCTATCATTCCAAAATATGGTTTTCTGCCATTATTCAAATTTTCTTTAATTACTTTATCAAATGTATTTGGAATTGCTTTGATCCCTACACCCCAAAAACTGTTGTCTCTTACTATCGGAAAGGTATTCTTGTCAGTTATAAAAACATGTGCTTTCATAATATAGCTCCTTTAGAAGTTAAAAATTCCTTTCTAATAATCTTTTTAACTTTTTGCATCTCTTTTCTACTATTACTGTTTATAAATGGCTCATCATAAATAAGCTTTCGATGTCCATCATATATTTGTAGCCACCAAATACCATCACCTACAAAATCATCTATATCAAAAGAGAAAGATATAAAAAATTCCTCGCAACCTACTACTATTGATGTTAATTCAGACATATTGACTTCTCCTTATAAAATCCACCGACTAATGCTCTGTATCGCCAGAGTTCTTTTTGATTCCTTTTGCCTCTGGTCTCCTCAAAGTTTTTTACAATTATACTCTTCAACAAGTAGTTTCTTTTTAAGACCTCCTGCATACAACAAAAACCCAAAGGTATCCATTCCCCTTTAGAGTATTTATCTTCAATGACTAACGCAAAATATCGTCCTTTTTCTAAGTAGGGAGTTGCATTATCTACTACCTCACTAAACATCGTTAAGAATTCTTTGGTATTCTTTGCTTTTGAAAGATCTTTTTCATCTTTTGAGAACTTAATAATGTCATGGTAGGGCGGATGCATAATTATTAATTGGACTTTTTCTTTCTTATATTCTTCTTGTGGTAATCTCTTAACTTTTTGTGTTGTCTCTGGCAAGCAACTGTTTCCCTCTACTACTTTTGTCACAACATTGTAAGGATTTGTTTCTTTATTTATGAGTTCCTGACTCCTTTTAACTAAATTGGGTAGCAATTCTATGCCAATTCCATGACGCCCCAATCTTTTACATTCAATCAATGTAGTTCCACTTCCTAAAAAAGTATCTAATACTATTTCTCCCTGCTTGGTATATCTGAGCATTGCCTGATGAGGAATTTGTGGAATAAAGTTACCATGTAATTCGGCTGTATGCATCCCACTTCTATCTCGACTGCCTATAAGCCATAGACTGTCTGTTATTATGTCTCCATACTCTTTCCATTTGTTAAGGTCAATATCATTAAATTTTGAAACCTTAGGATGGTCAGATTTCTTTACTTCCAGAGTAGATGCCTTCTTCTCCTTTTCAGGATAGAGATACAGTCCCAACTGTTCATGAACCATCTTTTCTGCAGGTGATGATGAATCTATCGCGCGATCACTCTTTTTAGAGACCTTCTTTTTTGATTCTTCTTTTGACGACATTTTGAATAATCCCTTTCAATTCTTTACCTTAGGAAAATGCCAGTTTATCTAACTGCTCCTATCTGCGTCTGATCCTTTATTTTTTGCACGAATTGAATTCGTGCCTACAGCTGATTAACACTGATAGATCGTAGATTTGAGTTTTCAGATTTTAGATTATAGTATTGTCGCGACTGGAAAGTCGCTCCCACAATAACCTAATGACCTATTGACTCAATGACCCAATTACCTGATAGCGTGATAGCTTAATAGCCCGATAGCCTAATAGCCCGATAGCCTAATAGCCCCATTACCCCTTCTGCGTCCCAACCTCATCATACAACCTTCTTGCTAACTTAAGGTCCTCCCATGAACCTCTTTTCCACTCCTGATGGTAAATGAGAGCAGCAGGATGATATGTAGGAACTACCTTTATCCCCTTGTAATAAAGAACATTACTTCTTATTGCTGATAAGGGACCACTGTAATCGGTCAAAAACTTTATTGCATGCCTGCCCAGTGCAAGAATAATTTTCGGATTAATGATTTCTATCTGTTTAAAAAGATACCCCTTGCACGCTTCTATCTCTTCAGGTTTTGGGTCTCTATTTTGGGGGGGTCTACACTTGAGAACATTGGCTATATACACATCATCTCTTGTAAGATTTATCGCCTTCAACATTTTTGTAAGTAGTTCTCCAGCAGCGCCAACAAAGGGTTCACCCCTTATATCTTCTTTCTCTCCAGGAGCTTCTCCAATAAGCATTAGAATCGAATTTTTGTTGCCTTTACCAAAAACTACATTTCTCCTCGTCTTAAAGAGTGAACATCTCTTACAGCTTTCACACTGCAATTGCAGTTCTTTAAAGTCATCTGGAAGGTCTATGTCCTCTCTGTTGAAGAACAGAAACTCCTTTCCAAGCATCTGCTCCTCTTTCAGGTATCTCAAAACAAGTGTTTTCAATTTCCCTTTTTCCATAATTCTGAATCATGCATTGGCTCTTATCGCGACCAAGA
>DAOUSS010000293.1 GCA_030627085.1 Candidatus Stahliibacteriota bacterium
ATTCTCTGTGTGCTCAAATGGTTGAACTATTTTTATTTGTTTCGAATAATTGAGACTGAATAGATCTTGAGTTTGAAGGAGAGTACAGAGTTTTTTCTTTTTAGTAAAAATTCTCTGTGTTCTCTGTGGTTCGAAAAATTTGCTTGACAATTTTACATTTTTGTGTTAAAATACAGTTGGGCCTGTAGCTCAGTTGGTTAGAGCAGCTGACTCATAATCAGCTGGTCGGGGGTTCGAGTCCCTCCGGGCCCATATTACTTTCAGCGGTATTATTTAGGACGCAGATTTACCCCGTTAAATAGAACTGCTTTAGTAGCACTCTGGTGTTTATTTTGAGTTATTTAACGGGGCGAACGCTGATAACTTCTTTTTTGGGACGCAGATTAACACAGATATATTAAAGTTATTGGGTCATTTGGTTATTGGATAATTGCGTACCCGTGTCACTTCCCGTCGGGAGGTAACTCCCGACGGCACCCGCGTGGTGTCAGGAGTTACCTCCTGACACGAAATAGTTGTAGGACCCCGCCAAGGCGGTGTGCCTACAAGCCATTTTATATACAGGTTCTTGTATATCTCTCACCATACTCAGGCGTTCGTTCTCGTATTATCTTCCCCTCCTTGATAAGTTTTGCAAGCCTCTCTGTAAGCACACCGTAAGGGAGGTTTAGAAGTTCGTATATGTACGAAATCGGCGTCTCCTTCGTTATATATGAAAGTATGAAGTCGTCGATTCTCAAAGGTTCTAAAGACGGAAGCTGCGGGGCTTTACTTAGATAATCTCGGAAGGCATTCTCTCTTCCCGTAAGGTTTCCCAACTCTCTTGTAAGTTCGAAAACATCACCGTGAAATTTGTGTATAAATAGACAGAAATCCGCCTGGGTCTGCCGTTTCTGGAGCATTTCCTCTATCAGCCCCAACCCATTACAACCTATAGCCTTAAAATCTGCCGTATCCATCATATCCCAAAGTATATCCACTACATTCCTATCCTTTCCATCCCAGGTAAATCTCGCCTGCAGTCCGTATCGTGCAGCCTGGAATCGGTTTTCAATGTACTCTATATATAGGTTCTTGCTAAATCTCTGGGTATTCTTCTTCAGAAATCCAATAACAAATGCTATTACGAATGCAACATACTGCTTTGTAAGCTCCTCTGATGAGGCAGAGTCCCCAATTCGCAGTTCTATTGTGGAATGAATATCTGTTTTGACACATACATCATCTCCCCAGAAAAACTGTGCTATCCCTTCTCTTGATATCCTTCTCACGGTTGAGTTGTAGTCTGCATTCCGTAGTACCCTGTAACTCTTGAACTCTCTTTTAAGGTCCGTCCCCCATATGGGTGAATTAGAGGCAAGTGCAGAGAAACAGGGGGCATACTTTATAAGCACATCAGCAATTCTCGTTGCAACGGAGAAATCGTATATACTTCCCATATGGACATGTAATCCGACAGCATTACCGATTGCCGGGTGCGAACCCGCTGGGAGAAATATCCATTCCTTCTCCTTACACACCCTTCTTATCTCCTCAATCTGGAGATATGTCTCTTCTACAAGTTGAGTGTAAGATTTAAGAATTCCCGACCTTATTTCAAGGAGTCTACCTTCCCTGCCCCACCCAAGATAATCAATACCCGTCCTTGACCAGGGGAACCTGTTGCGTATATATCTTCCAAGCCACTCAACATCCCTGTTTTCTGCAAGGGAGAGGTCGGGTTTCAAGATGAGTGTCTCCCACTCGTATCCAAATGTTATTGGCTCAAATGTACCCATAATTTCCCCACATCCTCTATTTCAATGGGTGAAAGCCTTATATCTCTGTCATTCCATCGACCTATACCGCTGAATTTATCATCACCCCTGACTAAAAAGGCTCTCTTACGAGGGGCATCTGCCCTCATCGCAATCGAGTCTCTCGTGATTTTGTACTCGTCCCCAACTACGTAGATACATCCATAGGTAAAGGATTCTCCCTTCTTCAGCTCCTTCCTCCCCGCAACTGGATGGATTATAAAACTTGTGAGGGAGTATC
>DAOUSS010000165.1 GCA_030627085.1 Candidatus Stahliibacteriota bacterium
CTTTTGAACTGGCAACGATTCTCTTAACCTTCGTCAGTATATCCTCCACATCAGTGCTGGGTTTTCCGCCCGCTTCAGCAAGGTGTCGCCTTCCGCCTCCGCCTCCCCCTGCAAGTTCTCCCAGAGATGTGGCAATCTTACCCGCATTAAATCTATCTTTCACATCGTTACTTACAGATACAACAAATAATGGTCTATTCGCTTTTCTTGTTGCAACTACGCACACAGTTTGTGGTTTTCTCCTTATATTATCGCATAATTCTCTTAAATCCTCACCGTTAAGTCCAGGTAAATATGCTGTTATCAATTCAACTCCCGCGATCTTAGTTGTCTTCAATCTGTCCTCTATCTTCTCACCGCCTTTAATCATAGTTCTTTGCAGTTCTTTAACCCTTCTTTTGAGCGTCTCATTCTCCTTTATTAATCTATTTATACCCACTTTGATATCGCTTGTTTTTAGCGATTCCTTGACATCATCTACCAAGGCCTTGTAATCCAGTAAAAAGGTCATAACCCCCATTGATGTCATTGCTTCTATCCTTCTGATACCGGTATGCACTCCTGTTTCAGATATTATCTTGAATACTCCGATTTCTCCTGTGCTTCCCACATGTGTGCCACCACAGAGTTCAAGGGATACATTATCTATCTCTATCATCCTTACAGGTTCCTCGTATTTTTCACCGAATAATGCAATTGCGCCAAGTCTCATCGCCCCTTCCAAGGTAGTATATCTTATATTTACGGGAATATCGTCAAGTATCCAGTCATTTACCATCTGTTCAACCCTCTTGATCTCTTCATTGGTTAGGCGGGAGAAGTGTATAAAATCAAATCTAAATCTCTCTTTGCCCACCCATGAACCTTCCTGACGGACATGTTCACCTAGTATACGCCGAAGGGCTGACTGAAGAAGATGTGTTGCAGTATGATTTGCCTGGACGAGTTTTCTTCTCTTCTTATTGACTTCACACACGACATGTCCCTTGATCTCCGCTTTTTTTTCTATTTTTTTTACCTTTCCTATGTGTATATGAAAACCTGCTTCAAGTTTTGTATCAAGAACTTCTATCTCAAAGTTATCAGAATATATTCTGCCTGTATCTCCCACCTGACCACCAGATTCTGCATAGAATGGAGTAGATACAAGAATAAGCTTCACATCATTGCCGTCACTCCTCACTCTTGCTATCTCTGATTCTGCTGTAAGTGTGCTATACCCAACAAATTCGTCCTTTTCAATTGCTATAAATTCCCGCCATTCTTCCTTTGTGTCTACCTTGAATGTAGAGGATACCCTTGCTTTCTCTTTCTCTCTTCGGGCAATTTTCTCTACTTCCTCCATATTAATACTGTATCCTCTTTCCTTTGCAATCTCACAGGCAAGTTCGGGTGGCAGACCGTAAGTATCATACAACCTGAAGACTTCGTAAGATGGCAGTTCAATTCCTCCAAACTCCTTCATAACCTTTTCCAGTATTGCAGTTCCCTCTTTCAGGGTAGAAAGGAATTTTTCCTCTTCGTTTTTGATTACAAGTGCCAGATTCTCTCTCTTCTTCAGGAGTTCCGGATATGGTTCCCTCATGACATCAATAACCGCAGGCACAAGGTTAAAAAGGAATGGTTTCTTCACGCCCAATTTGGTTCCCTCCAGTAATGCCCTCCGCAGTATTTTTCTTACAAAGTATCCTCTTGCCTCATTTGACGGATATACACCCTCAAAGAGTGCAAATACAAGTGCTCTTATATGGTCAGCAATGATATGAAAGGACTCCTTTTTGTCTTTGTATTGGTTGGAAAGAAGATCTTCTATCTCTTCAATAATTGGCCAGAATAGATCGGTCTCGTAAGTAGTTTCTTTTTTCTGACATACCATACTAAGTCTCTCAAGCCCCATACCTGTATCAACTCCCCTATTCTTTAATGGTATTCTGTTACCTGATTTATCCTGATTATATTGTGGGAACACGATATTCCACAGTTCAAGAAGACCTCTGGAGGTCTTATACAATATCTCTGTACAGGAACCACAGGGGCCCATTCCGCCGGCAGGTTTCCAAAAGTTGTCATCATCACCCAATCTCAATACTCTCTCCTCTGGAAATCCTATAACATCCTTCCAGATATTATAGGATTCATCATCGGATGTATGCACGGATACGGATAGTTTGTCTTTTTCTATCTTTAGCACTTCAGTTATAAAGTCCCATGCCCATTTTATTGCCTCTTCCTTGAAATAATCACTAAAAGAAAAATTTCCAAGCATTTCAAAGAATGTATGATGTTTGCCGGTGACTTTGACTTCATCTATATCACTTCCTCTGAGACATTTCTGTATACTGACAGCTCTTTTATAAGGAAGTGGGACATCACCCCTCCAGAGTGCCTTGAACTGAACCATCCCTGCGGATGTGAAGAGCAGTGTGGGGTCATCCTTTGGGACAAGAGAAGAAGATGGAACAAATGTATGTTCCTTCTCTGTAAAGTATTCTATGAAAAGTTTGCGTAGCTGATTTGATGTAAACATAGACTCTCCAATTTTCAATCGTCGATTGTCAATTTTTTTCTTTTATCCTTCATCCTTTTTCCTTTCTTCTTGCAACTTATTATACCACCAAATACAGAATTTGTCAAGAAAAAAGACACCACGAATCTGTCTGAACACCCTACATGGTATCTCTGCATATGTAGGGCAAGGCTTTAGCCTTGCAAACATGGTATAGCAAACCTAAAGGTTTGCCCTACGTTTTAGGATAAAGGCAAATATAGGGCAAGGCTTTAGCCTTGTATAATTCCCCATGCTATCAAAAAATTTAGTTGACAAGTTGTATTTGATGTGGTATAATGCACAAAGACATCGTGGATTTACTAATTCTTCAGAAATAATAGAATGAGCAAAAAGATTGCCACTCTTCTTATAGTTGCTGGTCTGATTTACTTATTCCTTCTCTCAATAAATTTGATGGGAGAGGCATTCAAGCTTATGGGAAAAGACTTTGCAACTGCACTTATCAAAGGAACTACAAATCCATTTATCGGATTATTCATAGGCATACTCACAACCTCTATAATTCAGAGTTCTTCCTGCACTACATCAATACTCGTTGGGATGGTCGCCTCTGGTACTTTGACCATCCGCAATGCTATCCCCATTGTTATGGGGGCAAACATTGGAACAACCGTTACAAATACTATCGTATCAATTGCACATATAACCAGAAGACAGGAGTATGCAAAGGCAATAGGCGGAGCAACAGTGCACGATTTCTTCAACCTTGCCAATGTTATCGTATTATTTCCATTGGAGATAAGATTTCACATAATAGAAAAGGCAGCCAGATTTCTCTCTCCCAGAATGGTAAATGTCGGAGGACTTTATTTTAAAAGTCCTCTCAAATTGGCTACACAACCTGTGGTAAAATTTATATCAGGCATTCTACACCATCCAATAGTTCTATTGGTATTTTCACTGTCTCTCTTGTTTTTATCTCTCTGGCTCTTTTCAAACTTATTGAGATATTATGTATCTGCCCGTGCAGAGGTATATCTGGAGCATAAGGTATTCAATAATCCCCTGAGAAGCTTTGGTATGGGTCTCCTTTTAACTGCCATTGTTCAATCCAGTTCCTGCACGACATCCATAATGGTCCCCCTCGTTGCTTCTGGCATACTCACGGTGGAGCATATCTTTCCCTATGTTCTCGGAGCAAACATTGGAACTACTGTAACTGCTCTGCTTGCATCGCTTGCTACTGGCGTGCCAGCATCATTAACAGTAGCCATTTCACATCTTCTCTTTAACCTGTTTGGTATCTGTATAATATATCCTGTAAGATGGATTCCTATAGGACTTGCAAAAGGACTGGGGAATATATCCTATAAGGGAAGATATATGGCAATTATTTATACACTATTCATATTTTTTGTATTACCCCTTCTGCTTATATTTCTTACTCGGTAAATACAAAAGAAAAGACTACAGACTACAGACCGGGACCACAGACAATAGATGTTGATTAGTTGATTAGTTAATTAGTTGATTGGTTAATTAGTTGATTGGGTAGGAGCAACCTCCTGTGGTTGTGCAAAAAGTAGGGATCTGGTAGCCGCAGACTTCAGTCTGCGAATAGAAGATGCTGTTCTGGATTCAATTTGCGCAACTTAAAAGTTGCGACTACCATGTTGAAA
>DAOUSS010000148.1 GCA_030627085.1 Candidatus Stahliibacteriota bacterium
AGAAAATCCATTGTTCCGTTCTTGCAGAGGATGGGGTGAAGAAGGCAATAGAGGACTATAAAGCTAGACAGAAGACCACCCCGCAAAGTCGCTTCGCTCCAACGGGGCAAGCAGACCGAAGACCGCAGACTAAAAAAGTTAAAATGTAAAATTAGCAATTAGCAAATCAAAATTTTAATTAATAATCTTGCAATAGTCCCGTTTTGTCTTTGGTATTTAACCTCTTATTCTTTGTGAACTTTGTGGTTATAATTAGTTATCCGCACGGTTAAAACCGTGCCCTACTCTGCAGCAGGCAGGTGTCTCCATTCTATGATTCGTGCACATATACTTATATCCGGTTTTGTCCAGGGAGTATGTTATAGATGGTTTGCAGAGAAGGAAGCGAACTCTCTTGGTCTTACAGGCTATGTGAAGAATCTTTATGGTGGAGGGGTAGAGGTGGTTGTTGAGGGCGAAAGGGGATTGATTGAAGAGTTCATCAAGACACTTAAAGTTGGTCCTTCATCTGCAGATGTAAGAGATGTAAAGATAGAATGGCAGGAATATAAGGGAGAGTTTAATGGATTTAGTATAAGATTTTAGAGTTTAGCATGCTTGCCTGGTGGTGAGTGAAGGAGAGGGGAATATGAGAAAATTATATCGTTCAAAGAAAGATAAAATCATAGGAGGAGTTTGCGGCGGTATAGGAGAGTATTTCAATATAGACCCCGTTTTAATAAGAATCCTATGGCTCTTTTTCACATTCGTGGGCGGAGCGGGTATACTCGCTTACATAATCGCATGGGTAGTAATTCCCCTTTCACAGGAGAAGGTAGAAACTACGGCAGACGAGGAAAACAAAGCACAGGAGGAGGATAAAGGCGGATTCTGGGGAGGGATAACACTAATCATAGTTGGGATTATACTTCTTCTGCTTACACTTGGGACATTCTGGGTTAAACTCCTACCTCTATGTTTAATCACTGTAGGTATAATTTTTATCCTGAAGTATAGAGAAAAAGAGTAAACTATAGTTTTTTGGAGGTATCTATGTCAGGACATTCAAAATGGGCACAGATAAGGAGGAAAAAAGAGAAAGTAGATGCCCAGAGGGGTAGAGCATTTACCCGTCTCATCCGAGAGATAACAGTTGCAGCAAGACAAGGTGGAGGCAATCCTGATACAAACGCACGGCTAAGGGCTGCTATAGATATGGCAAAGGCACAAAATATGCCTCAGGATAACATAAAGAAGGCTATAATGAGAGGCACAGGAGAACTGGAAGGTGTCAATTACGAAGAGATCAATTACGAAGGATATGGCCCTTGCGGTGTTGCTATTCTTATAGAAGCGCTTACGGATAACAAAAATCGAACTACAAGTGAAATCCGCCACATTCTTTCCCACCATGGTGGTAACCTTGGAGAAAATGGATGTGTTTCCTGGATGTTCAAGGACAAAGGCATTATCTATCTTGATAAGGAGAAGATTGATGAGGAGAAACTTCTTATGATTGCACTTGATGCAAGTGCTGAGGATGTTATTACAGAAGATGATGCCTACCAGATAATCACCTCTCCGAAAGAATTTGAGCGTGTAATATCTATGCTGAAAGATAAAGGAGTAGAATACAATTCTGCTGAATTGACAAAGTCCCCTCAGTCGACAGTAAAGATAGGTGAAAAGGACGCAAAAACTATCCTGAAGCTTATGGATGCTCTTGAAGAACATGATGATGTTCAACATGTCTATGCAAATTTTGATATACCTGACGAACTCTTGAACGAAGTAGCATAACACATCTTTATTGTCAAAAGTTTTTTAGATTGCTGGAAGGTCTTGCATATTTGAAATTTATCCTCTTTCCTTTGCACAGCATTCTTCGAAATGCACATTCTGGGAATAGACTGTGGATTGTCTGCAACGGGCTATGCGATTCTGCGAGACGGTTGTGTAGCCTCAAATGGGATTATCAAGACAGATAAAGATAACAGTCTGGCATCCAGAATAAACACTATTTACCTTGGTATCAAAGAAGTAGTGGATAGAGAGAAACCGGATTTAACTGTTATTGAAAGTCTGTTTTTTGGAAAGAATCTTAAGACCCTTGTCTCTCTCGCCCATGCAAGGGGCGTCATCCTTCTTGCAACCCATAATACCCGTATATACGAAGTAACTCCAGCAGAAGTAAAGAAAACTATAACTGGTAATGGAAGGGCATCAAAACAACAGGTCAGGTATATGGTTGAAAGATTACTAAATATCCCGCACGGAGTTTCGGAGCACATAGTGGACGCCTGTGCCTGTGCCTTATGGGGACAATGGAAAATAGAGCGATCATAAGCTCGTCTTAGGGATTTCTCTTTGGGTTCAGAGGGTTCTTATCTTATGGAGGACATATGAGTATATTTAAAAAGGAAGATAGTAGAAAAAAGAACGCAAACCGAAAACAGGAGGTATTCAAGAAGCTTGTGACAAAAAAGACAGAAAGTTTTGTAGGTAACTGTCCATTCTGCGGAGTATCTGTTACATTTGAGATGGAAGAGGATCTTGAGGAATTAACCCTCATATGTACATCCTGTGAACGGATTATCTTCTATCTTGATAAGCTTCATACCCCTCCTCATGAGAGGAATCTGGATGACTTGCGACGGTTGAGTGTAGGAGATATTAACTGAACTATGTTTATAAATCATATAGAAGGCAAAGTAGTAGAGACGACGCCAGCGAGTGTAGTGCTTGAGTCAGGAGGCGTTGGATATTACATTAAGATACCTGTCTCCACATATGAACAGCTAAAAAAGGACAGGATAAGGCTTTTAATAAGCATGATATTTAAAAACGAGGTGATAGAATTATATGGTTTTTATACTGAAGAGGAACGCAACTATTTTGAATCACTCCTCAAGGTAAGAGGAATTGGAGGAGAGACTGCATTAAGAATACTCTCAAGTATGAATTTTTACGAGTTCAAGGAGGTTGTGGATAGGGGAGATGTTGATTCACTTGCAGAAGTAAGAGGTATCGGGAGAAAAAGGGCAGAAAAAATCGTATTTGAATTAAAAGGGCTATTTAAGGAAGAGATAGTTCCAAATGAGGCGTTATCCGCCCTTATTTCACTAGGATTTACAAGAAAAGAAGCCAAAAGGATACTTTTAAATGTTGTGAAATCAGTGCCACAGGGTGACTTAGAGACGCTAATAAAAGAGGCATTGAAAAACACTTAATCCAAAACTTATGATAGAAGAAAATATAACGACGCCCTTTCCTATAGAGGATGAAAGAGAAGTAGAAAGAGCACTTCGACCCAAAACCTTCAATGACTTTATTGGACAGGATAGACTAAAAGAGAATCTTAAGGTATTTATAGAGGCAACAAAGCGAAGGGGCGAACCATTGGATCATATACTGTTTTACGGACCTCCCGGGCTTGGTAAAACAACCCTTGCCAATATCATTACAAGGGAGTTGGGTGCTGATATAACCTCAACATCGGGGCCTGCACTTGAAAGACCGGCAGACCTCGCAGGTATTCTTACAAGGTTGAAGAGCCATGATATCCTGTTTGTTGATGAGATACACAGACTGGGGAAGGTGATTGAAGAGTATCTATATCCTGCGATGGAAGATTTCTCGCTGGACATACTTCTGGATTCAGGACCGAATGCGAGGTGTATAAAACTGAAACTCTCACCATTTACCCTTATTGGAGCAACGACAAGAAGCGGGCTTCTTTCATCTCCTCTCCGTTCGAGATTTGATTTGACATTCAGGCTTGATTTCTATATTCCAGAAGAATTAACATCCATTGTGAAGCGTTCTGCATCCCTTCTTGAGGTGGAGATAACAGAAGATGCAAGCGTGGAAATAGCCAAGAGGGCAAGGGGAACACCAAGGATTGCAAACAGGTTATTGAAAAGGGTAAGGGATTACGCAGAGGTAAAAGGAGAGGGTAAAATAACAAACGAAATAACCAAATTTGCGCTCTCTATGCTGGATGTTGATGGATGTGGGCTGGATGAAATGGATAAGAAGATACTTATGACGATAATAAAGAAATACAATGGCGGACCTGTGGGACTGTCAACACTTGCCGCATCAATTGGAGAAGAGGAAGATACGATATCAGAGGTATTTGAACCCTACTTGCTTCAGGAAGGATTTATAAAACGCACCTCTCGGGGCAGAGAGGCAACCATCCTCGCATATCAGCATTTCGGGATTACAAAAAGAGGACTTTTGGGTTAGGCTGAAAAATAGAAATAACTAAATTCATAACCTTTGTTACATAGATTGCAATTTTTACTCTTCAAGATATTCTATCTTCAGTTTTCTCCCCATCGACAAACCTGCCTGCCGGTGGGCAGGTATTATTCAGTTTTATCTTCAATTCCTCAAAAGTTATTTCTATTTTTCAGCCTGATGTGATAAAAATGTCGCATACCTCTTTACACGAGGGATAAATTGTGGTATAATTACCATTGTTTTGTATTATCCCTTAAACAAGGAGG
>DAOUSS010000260.1 GCA_030627085.1 Candidatus Stahliibacteriota bacterium
AGCTGAAAAATATGGGTATCAGGTAATAAACTTCCCAAATCCATTTAATGCTTCGACTACAATTTCTTTCTCGGGGATAGACTTAGACAGATTAACAGGGATAAAAATCTACAATATCAAAGGACAGCTTGTAAAAACTCTTACCCCAATGACAAACCAGGGTCCAATGACTACTGTGCAATGGGATGGCACAGATGAGGGAGGCAGGCCGGTCCCATCCGGGATTTATCTCTATAAATTAGAAGTTGATGGCAAAATAGCTACAACAAGGAAGTGTTTGTTAATAAGGTAATCCTGATTTATTCAATAACCACAGGTTTACTCAGTTGATGTTGGGATTATTTCAAATCGGAGTTGTTACTGTTTATTGTCTAATAGCATTGGTAAGGTTTGTTTAAGTTAAGGTTACCAGGAGGATAATAAAGATGGTCACTAAAATTTTATCTATTACCATTACTATATTATTCGTCTTGTTTGGGTGTGAGTCCACAGGGGCCGAAATAGATCAAGTATTACAAAGACAGATTGAAACTGCTGTAGAGAATTTTCAAGGTGATGCAGGCATTTATGTTCGTCATCTCTCAAAAAATATCACAGCTGGCATTAATGAAGATGACCTCTTTCCTACAGCCAGTATGATAAAAGTACCCATTCTGATCAAAATATTTGATAAAATTGAAAAAGGTGAATTGACCATAGATAGCACAGTCATTTATTATAAGGATTCAATTGATTATCCCTGGAAAGGTGACGATGCCATTTCACGATTTAAAGATGGAGAAGATATTAGTATTGGCAAGCTTATGGCACACATGATCACATTTAGCGATAACCATGCCGGTATCTGGCTCCAGGAATTAGCTGGGTCAGGGACTGCAATTAATGAATGGTTAAATCAAGAGGGTTTTCGTTTCACGCGAGTTAACTCAAGGACTACGGGTAGAGAAGATGATTATGAGCAATATGGATGGGGGCAGACGACACCAAGAGAAATGGCAGAATTATTAGTCATGATAAGAGAGGGAAGAGCAGTGTCAAAACGAGCAAGTGATGATATGTACCGTCATCTAACCCGAATATACTGGGATGGGAATGCCCTTTCTCAAATTCCACCTACTATTCAAGTAGCATCCAAGCAAGGTGCGCTTGACCAGTCAAGGTCCGAGGTAGTACTTGTTAATGCACCCCATGGGGATTATGTATTCTGTATCATAACAAAAGATCAAAAAGATATGAGTTGGGTGATATCTAACGAAGGTTCTGTATTAATTAGAAATGTATCAAATCTACTCTGGAATTATTTTGAACCAGACTTTGGATGGAAACAAGAAATTGGTGTAGAAGAATATTGGTAACCGAGGTAAATATCAACCAATCCTCAGCCCAAAGGAACTGAGTGAAGTGCTACATAGTGTGATGTAATAGAGAATTGACAATTGAAGATTACAGTTGCGATGTCTTAGCGTCATTGCGGCAATAACCTAATTACCCAATAACCAAATGACAATTGTTAACTGCTAATTTTGTATTGTTGATTGAAGATTTTTAATTACCCAATGACTTGTGTCAGGAGGTATACCGGAAGTCGCCGTAAGGCAACTCTCATGCGAGTCTGTGACCTGACACCACAATAATAAAGAAATCAGGGGTAATCAGCGTTCACCCCGTTAAATAGAACCGTTCTTAATAACTCTCTGACGTTTTATCGTTGCATTATTTATTTAACGGGGTGAATCTGCGTCCAAATTTTTACTTGACTTTTCTTCAATTTAATGTTATAATGTTTGACAGAGGTATTATAACTAAAAAAGGAGGAAGCATTCACAGTTGGAGGCACAGTTTTGTCCTGTAAAAGAACGAGGGTTTAAGGATGAGAACTGATATTTTAATAAGGAGGTACTATGCGGTTTAAAAGGATAGGCTTAAGTTTATTGCTCTTTTTAGTGGTATTTCTTGGGCATTCATGCCTTAAGAATCCAGAAGCCCCAAGGTGGGACACAGATATTACTATTCCGCTCATCTGGGATACTTATTCAATGTCAGAACTAATTGACACTCTTCATGCGACTTCAGAATACCTGGGACTTGGCTCAGATTCTGTCCTCCAATTCTTTATCGAGCAGGATTTTGACACATTAACAAATATTATTGATTCTATAGCCAACTTTCGACAAAGCACATTCACTATCCCGCTTGTGAATTTCAAAATTCCAAAACTTACCCCTGATAACCTTGAACCAGTGCGACTCTCCCAGGTAATTCCAAGTGGAGGTACTCTGCCTGATACTTCAGTAGTATTGCCTATTCCTCCGATTGATACCACGGTGGCAACCAGGTGTCCAATAATGCATGATATAAAGGGTATTGAAATAGAAGAGGGAATCTTACGGATAAAGCTCAATAATTATACACATATTAGATTCGATTCCCTTGTTATTCAGCATCTTAGAACTGGAGATATTGATATCACAATACCATTTGCGCCTGTAGAGGCAATGGATTCTGTAAGTAAAACTATAGCGATAAA
>DAOUSS010000114.1 GCA_030627085.1 Candidatus Stahliibacteriota bacterium
AACAACCGTTGCACAGCATCCGTATGGAAAGGATTTTAGATAAAAGGCTTACGCCTTAATTCCGTCACAATCGACATTAAAAGCTCTCCTGCGGACAACCACAAGGGTTGTCCCTACACAAGGCTTATTCCTGTCCGCAACATGGGAAAATCACATTTCTGCACAGCCTGTGAAGCTTGCGACTACCATTTTTGTTCTGGATTTCATCTGTGTCCTTCTATATCCTTAAGCCTTTCAATATAGGTTGGATTGTAAGGTAGCCTGACCGTAATCTCTCCAGAATGCCCGCGGGTTATTTTAATTCTGTTACCTTTCATAAATAAAAGGCTTGCGCTCCGACGGAGTCCGATGCTTTGGACCTATGCGGGGTTATCGGACCTTGACCTCGCAACTGCAGCAATGCACAAATTTCTATCACCTTTGGTTTCACTCATTCCTATCACATTATACCACTTTCCCTCTTTATATCTCTTCTGTGAGTTCTACAAATCTATGATATGGTATTGCCGTCCAGCTTTCTGCTTTCACTGCTCCAAGTGAGAGGGATATCATAGATACCTTCGCTGCCACTTCTTCATTTGGTGCTTCATATATATCCAGAAAGTCATACGGACCAAGCAGTGCATAATGAGAAATAAACTTGACCTCTGGACATTTCTCCTTTACAATCCTTCTCCACTCTTCGCCTATTTTTGCTCTCTCTTTCATCCTCTTTGTAACCTCGGGAGAGAGCTTTGTCATAAGTATATATGTTGTCATAAGGCCTCCGGGTTAAATAACTTCTTACTATATAGTATAGCATAAAACTGTGGTTTTGTCAAGGGAAAAAATTTAACAGGGATTTGGCGGGTTAATGATAAGAGGACCTCTATAAATGGTTATTGGGTCATTAGGTAATTAGGTTATTGGGTATTTGTATCATTGGGCAATCAGTCTTTTAATAACTTAATGACCTAATAACTCAATAACTTTAACATATCTGCGTTCACCCCGTTAAATAACTTAAAGATAAACACCAGACTTATTAGTGCTGGAGCGGTTCTATTTAACGGGGTAAATCTGCGTCTAAACAAAATTGGAGGTGAGGGGATTCGAACCCCTGACCTCTAGAGTGCGATTCTAGCGCTCTCCCATCTGAGCTACACCCCCCTTTATACTGCTACTACCTTTTTAACCTGAGGAATCTCCTGCTTTATCATTCTCTCAACAGTATTCTTTATTGTAATGCCTGCCATAGGACAACCTACACAGGCACCTGTCAGTCTCACTCTGACCGTTTCCCCATCAAAAGAGACAAATTGTATATCTCCTCCATCCCTCTGGAGCGCAGGTTTTATCTTCGCTATGATACTCTTCACTTTCGCTTCATCCATAATACCCCTAAGTTAACAATAATACGATAAATACTGTTTGATACGGATGTTATTATACCCCACATTTCCTAAAAAGTCAAGAAAAAATTGAACGCCTCCGCTGATAGCGGGGTAACAGATTAACACAAACCTGTAAGGCAAGGCTTTAGCCTTGCAATAAAGCAAACCTAAAGGTTTGCCCTGCATAATTCTTGCCGATGCAATTTTTCTTAACCCACAAAGCAAACTCTCTTTGTTAGCGTGTTCATTTTATTAAATCAGAGGATCCAAAGGACAAAGCAGCAAGGTAATACAGTAATGAACCTACAAAGTATATAGGAGAATAAATATATCGTTTCACATATGTTTATTCACTCTACTCTATATTTAGAGAGTAAGGCATTGTCTCCTACCTTGGGAGCCAGCCAACCTTCCTCTTTGCCTCTTTTATAATGCACCTTATCCATATGTGCATACTTCGCCACTATTGCCGATGCTGGTTCCAGGTCCCCTCCGTTTACCAGGAGACCCACAATGTTTCCAGCTTTAAACAGAGTATCTTCAGGGGTTACGAATTCACTCAGTTTTTCTTTCTCCTCTTCTGTGCGACTTATCACAAGTTTTTCTCCAGATGGTAATCTGAAATGTCTTCCTACAGAAAGAAGTTCCATCAATCGAGGTAATATCTCTTTATGTTCTATGGATTCTTTGAGTCTTATTGAAAATACAGGGTCTGTGAGAAGACAACCACCAGCAGGGGTTGGGATAAGGTCTATACTAAGAAGATCTGCAAGCTCCATATGAGGCTTCCTTGACCTTCCGCTGATATTACACAATCTCGTTCTGTCAATAATCTTATTGTCTTCTGCCTTTGTTGGAGGAAGCAATTTTGCAGAGAGTGGTCTTAGAACCATTCCCTTGCATCCAGTATCCTTTTCCATAAGCAGGAGAACAGCCTTACTCTGAGACATCGGTCTTTCTCCAACTACCTCACCTGTTATAAAAAAATCAGCTTCAATTTCTTTGCAGTATTCTCTGGCTTTCCTATACATAAAAATCTTGCAGTCTATGCAGGGATTTATATTCTTGCCATATCCGTATTTTGGTGATAGGACAAGATCAATATAATCATTTCCTGTATGAACTATCTTGAGTGGGATTTTGAGGTAATCTGCGGCGCTTTTTGTTCTCTCTATGCCATGAGAGTTAAATGGGGTGAGAATGTAAACTCCATACACATCTATATTCTGTAATTGCACAAGTCTAACAGATAAAATACTATCCAGTCCCCCCGAGAAGAGTGCTACCGTTCGCATATTTTTATAACCACAAAGTCCGTTAGTCCGTTGGCTAACGGATAATGGACTAACGAAAAGGCACTAAGACAAAAAGATCAGATTTTAGATTGTAGATTGTGGGCAAATGGCAATTTGCCCCTACGGGATTGTTTACCACAAAGGTCACAAAGAACACTAAGGTTGTTAATTTTCGATTGACAATTGAAGATTGAAAATTGAAAAATTAAAGAACAACTGCTAATTTTACATTGCTAACGGTTCAACTGAGCGGCTCGGCAGTGAGCTCGCCGAACTGTTCACCGAAGTTTAATAATTGAGGTTTTTTTATTGGCTTAATTACCAATGACCAATGACTATTTTCTACGACATAAGGGCAGCGAGTGCTATTGAGAAAAACTTAGATTCGTCTGTATCTCCCCTTGAGGTTAATACACAGGGACAGGTTGCCCCTGTCACGATTGCAGCAAGTTTACCGTTTGCGAGTTGTGTGAGTGATTTATAAAACACATTTGCGGTCTCTATCTCGGGCAGAATAAATATATCTGCATCGCCTGCTACATCACTTTTGAGATGCTTAATTTCCGCACATTCCTTTGACACAGCAACATCAAGGGCAAGGGGCCCATCAACTATCACACCCTTTATCTGTCCCCTATCTGCCATCTTTGAGAGAATTGCAGCATCAAGGGTTGCTTGCATTTTCGGGTTTACTTTTTCAACCGCACAGATTATTGCTGCCTTTGGAGTTTCGATACCAAGTCTGTGGGATATCTCTGTACAATACTCTATCATCTTTACCTTTTCCTTTAGTGTGGGAGCAAGCAACACTGCCACATCGGAGAGTATAAGCAATTTTGGATAAGTAGGTATCTCTATTATAGTAACATGCGAGAGCAATGCCCCCTCTTGCATCAGTCCTTCTTCCTTATTCAATATAGCCCTCATATAGGTAGAAGTTCCACATAACCCTTTCATAAGAAAGTGTGCCTTCTCGCTCCTTACCAGCCGTACTGCCTCTCTTGCAGCAGATACCTCATCGGGTATATCTATGATTGTAAATACGGAAGGATCAATTCCCTTATCCTTTGCAACCTTTTCTATCCTCTCCTTACTGCCTGTTATTATCGCATCTACTATATTTTCATTAACCGCTTTCGCAATTGCCCCAATGGTATGAGGGTCTTCGCCGTATGTAACAGAGAGCGTGCGTTTTGGTCTTGCCTTGCATGCATCGGCTATCTCCGAAAGATGTCTGATAGGTTTCATCTACACCCCCGTGGTAAAATTAAAAAGTTACCGGCCAGGGACAAGCCCTGTCCCTACAAAGCTGTTTAAAATATTTAATATTACCTCTGTGAACTCTGTGGTTCAAAATGTTTCTCCTCAAATTTTATTCCTTCTTTCTTAAGTTCTTCAAGCACTGGCTTATATATCTCTTCTATGATAGGGATATGGACACCTTTTATGTCTATACTGCCATCCAGAATTAACTTTGACGAGATTGCTGCTGGCAGACCAACTGTCCTTGACATAGATGAAAAACCATAGGGAATTCCATAATCCACAAGTGTTGATATTATCTTCTCGTCTTGAGATCTGTACTCTATATTGAACTCATGTCTTAAGATAATCATATCCCTCTCTCCTTCTTCATACTGGAGTTTCTCATTTAGTTTGTTTGCCAGTATATCCTGAGGTGACATCTCATCCTCTGGGATTTTCTCGTCACTGATAAACCCAAGCCACTGGAATCTTCCAATGATATCCGAGTTCTCGTTTATGTCAAGAAATCTGGCAAGAGCACCCTTAATAGATGAAATATTTTTATGTCCGATGAGTGACGCCATAAATTCCTTATATGTCATCTGATGAAAATCCTTCTTCTCTTCGCTTAAAAGTCCGAGTTTCCGTATACAATACCAGGTATCACACCATCCTATATTACGCAGGGTTCCTCTGTACATATCCTTTATTCCTGTTATACCGTATTTTTCTATATAGGGAATAGAATCTCTGTTTGGGTATGCCTCAAATTTCCCAAGATTTTCTATATCTATTGTCCAGTAATGCTTGAACAGTTCACTATTTGGCACCTTTATCTCTTTTCCACTTTTTAGATACCTTGCATTGTTTTTTGCTGCAAGCACAACACCCCTTGGACTCCATGAAAACTTGTATCCCCAAGGATTTGTGTTTGCCTCGGGAGCAGGAAGTCCACCACAGTATGAATGGAAACCATTGACCCTGCCACCTTTTGCTTTTACTCCATTTATTATTTCCATTGCAGACATATGGTCTATCCCGGGGTCAAGTCCGACTTCGTTTAATATTATTACGCCTGCCTTTTTTGCTTCTTCATCTAGCATTCCCATCTTTTCGCTCACATAAGAGGTAGCGACCATATTTTTCTTCGAGTTTATACATATCTCTGCAATCTTTGTGTGATAGACATATGGCAGAAGACTTATAACGAGATCCGCATCATTTATAAGCGGGACAGGGTCATCTTTTTCTATATTAAACTCTCTTGCTATTCCGTTCTTATGCTCTCCTACGAGTTTCTCTGCCTTCCGCAGTGTTCTGGATGCAACTGTAACCCTTATCCCGTTATCAAGTAGATACTTCACAAGAGGCCCGGCAACAAGCCCTGCTCCAAATACAAGTGTATTTTTCATATCCCCTCCAAGATTAAAATTTGGTATTGTCAAAAACCTAACCACAGAGAGCACTTCGTGAAGAGCGAAGAGGGAAAAGCGAAGGGCGAGAAATCATCTATCCCTTCT
>DAOUSS010000167.1 GCA_030627085.1 Candidatus Stahliibacteriota bacterium
TACAACCATCAAGAGTAAAATACAGAAAGCAACACAGGGGCAGAAGAAAGGGTATTGCAACACGAGGAAATTCGCTTGTTTTTGGGAACTATGCCTTAAAGACACTTGAACCTGCGTGGATTACCCAGCGTCAGATAGAGGCAGCCAGAGTTGCAATATCCAGATACCTAAAGAGGTCAGGAAAGTTGTGGATAAGAATATTTCCTGACAAGCCTGTTACCAAAAAGCCAGCAGAGACAAGAATGGGTAAGGGTAAAGGCTCGCCGGAGTTCTGGGTTGCCGTTGTAAAACCGGGTAGAATACTATTTGAACTTGGTGGTATACCCAAGGAAGAGGCAACGGAGGCCTTAAGACTTGGAGCCTCAAAACTGCCTGTGAAAACCAAAATTATAATAAGAAAAGGAGGCCTTGGTGAAGCCCTTTGAACTGCGAGAGTTTTCTGCTGACGAGCTAAAGCAAAAGCTACATGACCTGCATGAAGAGTTCATGAGTATAAGGTTTAAGAAACAAGCTGAAACCCCAAAGCCCTCGGATATCAAAAAGATAAAGAGAGAGATAGCACGAATAAAGACAATACTGAGAGAAAAGGAGATTACGGGAGATAAAAAGTGAGATTTCAATACCTTTTTAGTTGGCAGGGAGATAGCGTATGAAAAGAAGGTTTTCAGGTGAAGTTATATCTGATAAGATGGACAGAAGCCGTCTTGTTAAGGTAGAGATTAAAAGGAGACATCCATTGTTGGGCAAGGTCGTCAGAAAATATATGAAGGTAATGTGCCACGATGAGAATAACAAGACCAATCTTGGGGATACTGTTGTAATAGAAGAAACAAGACCCTTGTCAAAAAAGAAACACTTCAGGATAGTCGAGGTAAAGAAATGATCGCACTACGAACAAAATTGGGAATAGTAGATAATTCAGGGGCAAAAGTCGGTATGTGTATTGGGATGCCTGGATACTCCAGAAAGAGATATGCAAGGCCGGGTGATGTCATTGTGGTCGCAATAAAGGAAACGGTTCCTAGGAGTCAGATAAAGAGCGGAACTATTCAGAAAGCAGTTATTGTTCGCACGAGAAAGGAGATGAGAAGAAATGACGGGAGTTATGTGAGATTTGATGACAATGCTTGTGTGCTTATAAATAATCAACTTGAGCCAATAGGAACGAGGGTGTTTGGACCGGTCTCGAGAGAATTACGAGATAAGAACTTTATGAAGATAATCTCTATGGCACCCGAGGTGATATAGATATGAAGATAAAAAAGAATGATACGGTAAAAGTAATCTTAGGAGAATACAAAGGCAAGACGGGAAAGGTGTTGAGGGTATTCCCAAGAAAAGGGATGCTCATAGTTGAAGGGATTAATTTTCAGAAGAAACACATGCGGGCGCGTTCAGCGGAGGAACCGGGAGGTATATTGCACAGGGAAGGGCCCATCAGTGCCTCAAATGTCATGCTTGTATGTCCGAAGTGTAGAAATACGGTGAAGATTTCAATAAGCAGAGTTGGAGATATGAGGGCACGGAAGTGTAAAAAGTGCAAGGAGATGATAGATTAGACATGGCTTTTTGATTAAATCTAATAAGTAAACTATGTCAAGAATTAAAGAGTTATATCATAAGACAGTAGTGCCTGCTATGATAAAGAGGTTCGGGTATAAAAATCTATACGAGGTTCCAATGCTCAAAAAAATAGTAGTTAATGTGGGTCTGGGAGAGGCAATAGGGGATCCCAAACTTATAGACATTGTCTCTTCCGACCTTGCGATAATCACAGGACAGAAACCAGTCGTAATAAAAGCAGGAAAGTCCGTCGCCTCATTTAAACTTCGCAAGGGAAAACCTATCGGATTGAAGACTACCCTACGGGGTGAGAGGATGTTTGACTTTTTTGATAGGCTTACTAACTTTGCAATCCCGAGGATAAGAGATTTCCGTGGTATAGATCCAGACTCCTTTGACGGCAAAGGAAATTATAACCTGGGCATCACAGAACATACAATATTTCCGGAAATAAAATTCGATAAGGTCAAGTTTACCTTTGGGATGGATGTAAGCTTCGTTACCACGGCAAGAAGTGACGAAGAGGCATTTGAACTATTTAAAAGCCTTGGAATGCCATTTAAGAGATAAATATTGAGTCATTGCGTCATTGGGAGGGACTAAACAGTTAATTACCTTATAATCTAATTACTCAATTGCAAGGGGGATTATGGCGAAGACATCTTGGAAAGTAAAGGCTAAAAGAGAACCAAAATACAAGGTGAGAAAATACAACCGATGCATGAGATGTGGCAGGGCAAGGGGATACTATACCAAATTTGGTCTGTGCAGAATTTGTTTCAGGGAGTTAGCACTGAGGGGTGAAATACCCGGTGTTAGAAAGGCAAGTTGGTGAAATATTATGACTAATGATATTATAGGTGATATGATAGCAAGGATACGCAACTCCTTAAGGAGAGAGGTGTTTTATCTGGAATTGCCCTCTTCCAATATTCTAGAGGACATCGCCAGTATTCTTCTAAAAGAGGGTTACCTGGAGAAATTTGAGACAAAGGGCAAACATCCCAAAAAGATACTTGCTTTACACCTCAAGAAGGATGCTATAAAAGGACTTGAAAGGATTAGCAAACCGAGTCGTAGAATTTATGCCAACCTGAAAAATATGCCACGGGTGAGGGAGGGACTTGGCACTGCCATTCTCTCCACGTCAAAGGGCGTACTTTCCGACAGGATGGCAAAGAAAGAAGGAGTTGGAGGAGAAGTCCTTTTTTATCTATGGTAAGCCATAAGTTATGTCCAATGTGAAATGCGGAATGCGCGGTGGAGTGGCGTATAGGAAATCAAATGTTGGAGAAATAATTTTGTACTTTGCATTTTATTAAGATATTATGTCTAAAATAGGAAAGAAACCTATACCAATACCAGATGATGTTCAGCTTGAAATAGAGGGCACTAAAGTTAAGGTCAGTGGCCCAAAGGGTTGTCTTTCAAGGGAGTTCCATCCAGATTTTGATATTCAGAAAAAAAATGGTAATATAATTGTGCTTCCAAAGAAGAAATCCAGCTCTCTACAACCCTACTATGGATTGACACGAACACTTCTCGCAAATATGGTCAAAGGGGTCAGTGAAGGATACACTAA
This sequence comes from Candidatus Stahliibacteriota bacterium, assembly GCA_030627085.1. Lineage (GTDB taxonomy): Bacteria > Hydrothermota > UBA3073 > UBA3073 > UBA3073 > UBA3073. The sequence continues at coordinate 3,146 of DAOUSS010000167.1, forward strand.
GGTTCTGGAGATAGTCGGTGTGGGATACAGGGCGAAAATGTCAGGTGATATGCTTGAGCTCTCTGTCGGTTTTTCTCATTCCATTGTCTATAAACCGCCTGATGGGGTAAAGATCACGGTTCCTGATCCACGGCGTATAACGGTAACAGGCATAGATAAAGAATTGGTTGGTAATACAGCGAGTGTAATAAGGAATTTTAAGCCTCCTGAACCATACAAAGGTAAGGGAATAAGGTACCAAGACGAGTATGTGAGGCGCAAGCAGGGTAAACGTGCGGTCGCAACCGGGGTATAAAGCGTAAGGCGTGAAGAGTTAGTTTGTTAGTTGGTTAGTTTGTTAGTTGGTTAGTTTGTTAGGTGGTTGGATTGTTGTTATTTGTTACTCGTTATTTATAAAGGGATTATGGAGAGAGGAAGAGAAAAAAGACATAGGAGAATACGTAAGAAGGTATTCGGTACGAGGGAAAAACCGAGACTTTGTGTTTATAGAAGTCTCAGGTATGTGTATGCGCAGTTGATTGATGATATTGCATCAAATACCCTTGTGAGTTCTTCCACACTTCAATTAAAAGGTACTAATCTGAGCAAGCTGGAAGCAGCAAAGGAATGCGGAAAGAGACTTGCAGAAAAGGCAAAAAAACAGAAAATAGACAGTGTTGTTTTTGATCGTTCCGGTTATAAGTATCACGGCATAATCAAAGCCCTTGCGGAGGGTGCAAAAGAGGGAGGACTTAGATTTTAAATCAAAGTGCATGTTGGACGCAGATGAACGCAGATAAAGACAGATTAAGAAAATAACAACTTGCCTGACGCCTGCCGGTAGGCAGGGCAGTCAGGAATTAAAATTTAAAAAGAAAGACTACAAACTTAAGACAAGTGACCGAAGACCTTTTGTTCTCAGTCTTATGTTTTCAGTCTGCTGTAAAATTTTTGATTTTTGAA
>DAOUSS010000071.1 GCA_030627085.1 Candidatus Stahliibacteriota bacterium
AGAATACTTCAGAAGCATCTGAGGGGGTCAATCTCGACCCCAGACTTCACTTTTTTAATCACATATCTATCACCTCCTTCCAGTAGAGACAGACCTTCAGGTCTGTCCAAAAGCCTTGGTCATCATTTACTCCCTTGTTCTATCATTCCTCCACCCACTACTATATCTCCATCATAAAAGATTACAGTTTGCCCAGGGGTAATAGCCATCTGAGGTTCTTTGAAATTTACGCGAACTCTGTCTTCATTCAGAGGGACAATCACCGCCTCAGCCTCCTTATGGCGGTATCTTATCTTTGCTGTTACTTTTATAGGTTTTTTCAATTCCTTAATAGCAATCCAGTTTAACTGCGATGCTGTAAGTGCGTGTCCATACAATTCCTCTTTTTTACCTACCACAATAGCGTTCCTCTTTGGATCTATTCTCGTTACATATAGTGGTTCTTTTGCCCGCACGCCAACTCCACGACGCTGACCAATCGTATAAAATGGGATCCCTCTATGCTCACCTAAAATCTTACCTTGTTTGTTAAGTATGGGTCCTGGTTTCGCCGCTTCGTTAAAGAGAAAGGAGTAACCACCAGCGATGAAATCCTGACTGTCTGGCTTGTCACCAACATCTAACCCGATTTTCCTCGCCATATTCCTCACTTCTTCTTTAGTATAATCGCCCAATGGAAATAGGCAATGCCCAAAAGGACATCGGTTTTATATTCCTTTCTCAGGTCAAAGATGTGGAAAGAAATCCCCAACATCTCCGCTACTTTTCGGGCTTCCTCCACATCTTCCATCTCCCCAGGTCCATAGCAGGCATGATGAGTCCTCTTCTCGCCAGGAGTTTTTTCATCCCATATTTTCATGGTCACTCCAATTACCTCGTAACCTTCTTCTTTAAGTAAAGCGGCAGCAATGGATGAATCCACCCCACCACTCATCGCTACAATAACCCGAGTTTTAGACATATTTTAGCATCGCCTCCAATGCCCTCCCGGCAGACTTGATGATTCCTTCTGGCAGTTCGATGGCATAGCGTTCCTCCACAAGGGCAAGGTATACATCATTTAGAGTAGTTAGCTTCATACTTCGGCAGAGCTTGGCTGTACCGGCAGTATAAAACTCCTTCCCCGAATTTTCCTTCTTCAACCGATGCATGAGCCCTTCTTCTGTTCCTATGAGAAATCTCTTTTTATCCGATTCTTTTGAAAAGTTCACCATAGCACTGGTTGACAGCACCTCATCGGCAAGGTCAATAACAGCGGGATTACATTCTGGATGGACAAGAAGCAGAGCATCTGGAAATTTTTTCTTTGCCAGAAGAACCCCTTCCTTTGTTATCCTTTCGTGGACATAGCAGTAACCATTCCATGGAATTATCTTTTTATTTGTAAATTGTTGACAGTATGATGCAAGGTTTTTATCCGGGGTAAAGATGATTTCCTCTGCATCGATATTTTTCACCACCTTTACTGCATTTGCCGATGTGCAGCAGACATCAGATTCAGCCTTCACATCTGCATTGGTATTCACGTAGGAGACCACTTTCGCATCAGGATATTTTTCTTTCAACTCTCTTAACTCCTCAGCAGTTATCATATCTGCCATTGGACAGCCTGCTTCTTTTACAGGAAGAAGGACGGTCTTCTCAGGTGATAGAATCTTTGCCGTCTCTGCCATAAATCTTACTCCGCAGAAGACTATTATCCGTGCATCCGTTTTTGCTGCCTCTCTTGCCAGTCCCAGTGAATCGCCCAGGAAATCGTCAATCTCCTGGATTTCTGGTCTCTGATAATTGTGGACAAGGATAATGGCATTCTTCTTCCTCTTCAATCTGACAATCTCTTCTACTATGTTCATTTTCCCTCCAGCCCTTTAAAAAATGCCGGCCAGAAAGGATCCTGCTCTGGGATCTTTAATGGTTCCTCGCTTCCATCAAGTCGAATTATGGTTCTTCCCTTCTCTTTGGGAATCACATCACCAATTATAGATGAGGGAATACCTTCCTTTGCAAGTGCTTTCACAATACCATCTGCCTTCTCGGGTGAAGCGGTTATGATGAGTGTTCCTTCAGAAATAGCCTCTACTGGGTCTATATCAAGACACTCCATAACGAGTTTTATCTCATCCGGATATACAAACTTTTTCTCATCTACAAGCATTCCGACATCCGAGGCACTCGTCACCTCAAAGAGGCCACCCACAACACCGCCCTCAGTTGCATCGTGCATCGCCGTTACTCCACCGCAGGACTTTGCGATAAGGGCATCTGTAACAACGGTCATCTCCTTCAAATATCTCCTTGCTTTCTCTATTATCTTTGGCGATAACTTTTTGAGCAATTTCTCCTCGTAAACCAGGGCAAGAAGTCCGGTCGCCTCAATCGCTGGACCCTTAGTAAGAATAACTCTATCTCCTATCTTTGCACCCTTTGGTGTGACATAGTCATCTTTATCTGCAATTGCAAACACAGTTATTCCACCTATGATGGGTGTATTCACCGCTGGATAATATCCTGTATGCCCTCCAACGATGGAGATATCAAGTTCCTTTGCCGTCTTGTGGATAGAATCTACAATCGCCTTGAAATCTTCATCTTTTGTATCAGGGGACATTAATAGGCTATAGGTCATATATTCAGGCTTTACTCCCGTTACCGCAACATCTGAAGCACCAATATGGACAATATACCAGCCGAAAGTATCTAGCGATTCTCCTGGTGTCGGGAATATTGGGTCTTCAGCAATTACCAAAACCTTGTTATTCCCAATATCAATTACTGACGCATCTACACCTGTCTGTGGCGGGACGATGACCTTTTTATTATCCCTGCCAAGCCTCTGCATCACAAACTTTTCAAAAGTATCGAGGTCAATCTTACCTATTTTTGACATAATCTTCCCCCAGTGACCCTACTCGCTCTACAATTTCTACTGCCGACTTTCCAATAAGCACAGAGACAGACTCTTTACCAACAGCACCGGTTTCATAAGCAATATCTGGAACTCTGCCATTTACAGATCGTATTACTTCAGCAACCTTCCAAACCATAGAATCACCTTCTTTTCGCTTCCTCTCCTCAGGTTCTTTTGATCTATCTACACAACCCATAAGTAAATTGTTTTTCTCACAGTATTCCTTGAGCCATTTTCCAAAATCATTATTATAGATAAAATTAATCCCTGCTCTCATTTCTGGATTGACCTTCATTATTTCGATAATAAACCTTGCCATATGGGATGAGGCACCAAATTTAGGAAATCCAGAAGCCTTAGGATATCCATTCACCACAGTTATCCTGCCCTCAATACCAGCGACATCCTCTTTTGATTTTGCGTTGGGAAGGGCATATACCAAATTCGTTCTCACCTCTGGAATGAGATAAGCAAAGGAATGAGACTTTTCAAGCATCATTACCGCTTGTAGCACATTTCCCAGAACTAAATCTTTTTCATTCATAACTTAACCTTATTTTTCAATTCTTGCTTCTTTTTATAGTCTCCGATCGCAGCTTTTACTCCATCTTCTGCCAGTAGCGAGCAATGCATCTTAATTGGGGGCAAACCATCCAGTGCATTCGCCACAGTCCTGTTCGTTATCTTAAGCGCCTCTTCTATTGTCTTGCCTTTAACGAGCTCGGTTACCATAGACGATGTTGCAATGGCTGCTCCGCATCCAAAAGTCTCAAACTTTATATCTGTGATTACATCATCCTTGACCTTGATATAGATAGCCATAATATCACCACAAATGGGATTACCAGCCCTACCGACACCATCTGCATTCTCTATCCTACCAACATTCCTCGGGTGCATGAAATGCTCCATCACCTTTTCTGAGTATCCCATCTTAATCCTCCTTCTCTACCTTTTCTAAAAGGTGACATTGCTCGTAGTTTTTTGACGATCGGTGGTAAAACTTCTATCACATGGTCTATATCCTCTTCGGTATTATTACGCCCCAGACTGAATCTAAGAGACCCGTGTGCTACCTCTGGTGGAATTCCAAGAGCCAAAAGAACGTGAGAAGGCTCGAGTGTTCCAGATGTGCAAGCACTCCCACTCGATGCTGCAATACCCTCCAAATCCAGATTGAGTAGCATTGACTCTCCCTCCACATACTTCACGCAAATATTTAGAGTTCCAGCAAGCCTTTTTTCTGGATGCCCATTTATAATAACATCATCTATTTTTTCCACGATCGCCTTCTCTAATCTATCTCTCAAAGCCTTCGGTTTCTTTTCCTCTTTCTCCTGTTCTTCCATAGCAATTTCACAAGTCTTTCCAAGTCCAACAATCCCAGGGACATTCTCGGTTCCTGCTCTTCTATTTCTTTCGTGATGACCACCATGTAAAAGACTATTAATCTTTGTCCGCTTTCTAATAAAGAGAGCCCCAACACCCTTAGGACCATAAAATTTGTGACCTGATAGCGATAAAAGGTCTACACCAAGCTCATTAACATCTATAGGTATCTTCCCCACAGTTTGAACTGCATCGGTATGAAAATAAATTCGTGGTTTGTTATTCGTTATTCGTTGTTTGTTAATTTCTTGTAGTATTTTACCTATCTCTTCTATTGGCTCAATCGTTCCTATCTCGTTATTAGCATGCATAATAGTGATTAGAATTGTCTTATCAGTAATTGCATTCCTCAATTCATCCAAATCTACAATTCCATATTTATTAACGCCAATATATGTCACCTGGAATCCTTGTTTTTCAAGCCACTTGCAGGTATTGAGTACTGCGTGATGTTCTATCTTGGAGGTTATTATATGATTACCTTTTTCTTTATTGGCATAGGCAATCCCCTTAATTGCGAAATTGTCTGCCTCTGTACCTCCTGATGTAAAAACAATTTCTTCGGGTTTGGCGTTGAGTATTTTCGCCAGCTTGCTTCTTGCTGCCTCTACTGCCTCTCGTGCCTCCTGTGCAAACTTATAGATACTTGAGGGATTGCCATACAATTTATTAAAGTAAAGCTTCATTGCCTCTACCACTCTTTCATCCGTAGAGGTGGTAGCATTATAATCCAGGTATATAAACCTACCCATATTCTCACCTCCCTCTGGACAATTTCTTGTGCCTTTCACAAAACTCGTAATCCTTTACATTTCTCGTTTTTCGTTATCGAGGCTCGTAACGAAGCTCGACCTTTTGATGCTCGATACTCGTCTCCATACGGATCCTGCGAACTGTATTTATCCAGTCTCAAGCTTCCAGCTTCAAGTTTCGTTACGAGTTTCCTCACCGTTTACCCAGTTTCGAACTCCTTAGTTTTGTGAAGCCCTAGACAACTTCCTCTCTCGCATTTTGACCATATCTTCCAAGGTTATGGAATCAAGGATTTCCAACATCGCCTTTTTTAGTTTTTCCCAGATCTCGCGAGTGACACACACATCAACCTGACTACATATTTTTGGGTCATCTACACATGCCACCAGTGAAATCGGTCCTTCCACGGCTTGAATTATCTGACTTAATTTAATTTCTTTGGGCAATTTTGCTAAACTAAATCCTCCGTGTTGTCCTCGCATACTTTGAACTAAACCTGTGGACACGAGGGCGGTCATTATATGTTCAAGATACCTTTCTGAAATTTCTTGCCTTCTGGCTGTATCCTTCAGTAACACTGGTCCCTTTCCATAATGAAGGGCTAAATCTAACATTGCCCTGGTACCATAGCGCCCTCTTGTAGAAAGTTTCATCCCCCCTCCAAGATTACTATTATCATCATTTTAGTGATATTATAACATAAAAGAAAAGATTTGTCAAGTAAAAAATTGGACGCAGATTAACGCGAATTGTATGGATTTTTTAAAAATCAAAAAATCTTGCAATGTCTGACCTCATTAATAATAAAGCGATAGGAACGGGCCTCCTACTTATAGCCTGAATAAAGGAGACCCCTTGATAAAATTCCTATCTCTCAAGAAACTGAAACCTAAGTCATTGAAAAACAGTAACCTAAAAATAGAGCAAAGAAGCTGATGGTTGCTAAATATATGACCAGAGTTTTGATGCCAAATTCCTTTCTCAAAACAAGGATGGTTGCCCAACTGGTGACGGGTCCCACCAGGAGTAGTACCATACCAGCCCCTATGTTCATGCCCTGTTGTATGAAGGCGTGCGCCAAGGGAACGCTGGCAGTGGAGCAGATATATATCACAAGCCCAAAGACAAGGCTGAACAGATAGCCAAAACTACCACCAAAATGGCTGCCGACAAATTTACCAACTGGAGCAATCGCTGCTACTAATGCCGCCAGTGCCAGACCTAAAAGTAGCTCAGGACCGATCTCCTTAACCATACCCACAAAGCCGTACAGGAAGACAGAACTCAATCTTTCTTTAGTACTCTTTGTGTGTTCTTTCTCAACAGCATATCCCTCTGGCTCCTTCTCAAAGGTTGTTTGGCAGTGTGGAGAGCAAAAGTAGTAATCCATACCCTTATACTCTGTTTTTAATCCCTTGCTCATATCCACGCTCATCCCGCAAACAGGGTCTGTGGCGAGTGCTATCTCCTGATGATGGATAGGAACTGTTAAGCCCCTGGGCACAAACTTGATCAGGTTACCCACAACACCCATAACCAGTCCCATCAATATCACAGCAGAGAATATGAACACGGTAAATTTTATCCCCAGAAGGGCATAGCAAACCAATAGAGCAGTTACAGAAGTAGCTGGTGTTGCTACAAGAAAAGCCAAGACAGGACCAAGTCTTGCTCCTTTCTGGTAAAGACTAACTGCTACCGGGAGAGAGCCTATACAGCAAATGGGAAGAACTGTTCCGGCAAGGGTGGAATAGAGAATAGGTTTTATCCCTTTTCCTCCTAAGTGTTTTTTTACTAATTGAGTGGGAACGAACTCATGGATTAATCCACTCAGGAAAAAGCCTATTGCCAAAAAGGGCAATACTTCGATAAAATAATCCTTAAATGCTGTAAGAAATTCGATTATCATATCCATCATACCCCCAATTGAATATTATACTGAACCGAGAATCTCCTCCAATCCTGGCTTATTTCACCCGAATCTTTGTGTATATCTCCATAAGCTCATCTACCTTCCTTTTTCTCTCTTCTTCATCAGGCGACTTGAAGGCTTCAGTAACACAGGTCTCAAGGTGATTCCTCAGAATAATCTCCGAGACCTTATGAAGGGCGGCCTCGGCAGCAGCAATCTGCATTACCACATCAACACAATATCTCCTTTCCTTTATCATCTTCTCAATGCCCTTCACCTGTCCCTCAACCTTATTAAGCCTTGCAATGCACTCCTTTTCTACCCTTTCATTAATCATAACCCTCCCCTTTTAAATAATATTATACCCTACCCCCCTAGTGTATATTATACACTAATTTTATGCATTTGTCAAGCTTTTTTTAAAGAGATGTTAACTCAAAGATAAAGTTATAGTGTTTAAAAGATAAAATTATAGTAAATTAACTTTAAAATTACAGTAAACAGTG
>DAOUSS010000006.1 GCA_030627085.1 Candidatus Stahliibacteriota bacterium
AAAGATAAACACCAGACTTATTAGTGCTGGAGCGGTTCTATTTAACGGGGTAAATTTGCGGTTAATACAAGAATTATTATAACACAAATATTGTAATTTTGCAAGTTTTTTTTGAGAAGTTCCATCTGAATAACTTGGTGGTGTTAAGAGTTGGCAATGTTTAACTGCCCTCTGGTAGGACACATAGCAGGAAAATATATAAGCAGGTTACCGAAGAGAATCGGAATATAGAGAAAGATATACAGGGTTAAAGAACAGAAACTTATATTATTAAGGTGTGTTTGATTTGTTTGGTTCGTTTATCAGTCTTTTTTTTGAAACTATAGCGTTGTTTTTCAAATCCTGGGGTGCGTGGGGGTCATTTATAACCCTATCAAGAGCGTTTATTATCCTACCTCTCTTCTCATACATCCCATACCATCCGAGTGCCTCCGCTGCCATTACCCGTATCTCCGGATTTTCTCTTTTATCTTCCACAACATCTATCAATGTGGGTAGAGCCCTCAAAAACCTTTGCACACGCATCGACCTTACCGTCGTCTTTTTCTTTTTGAGTTCATCAGATTTTAAATAGGATATTATCTCTTTTTCTATCCATTCCTTTTTTGAATGAGAGATAGAGGTCCCTGCCTGATGTAGAACCATAAAATCATCTATATTAGACTTGATAACTGGATATACATCAAGAAGGGTAGATTCCGCTTTTTTACCACCTATTCTTGATAAGCTCGTAACTGCATTGAATATAACCCTCTCGGAGGTTTCATTTAATATACACTCCTTAAGATAATCTATATAACTCTCCCTTCCTCCTTCTCCCATCCACTTTACCGCAGTCCTTCTTATCAATTCGTAGGGATCTTTTATAAATACTGGGAGAGAGTTGTAAAATATTTCTGTCCTATCTCTCGCCATAAGTATAACAGATTGCATCCTTACTTCAAAGGAAGGGTCGTTTTCATAAACCTCATAAAGAAATTCGGTAATATCTTCTCCCACAAGTCTATGCAGACCCTTTAGCGCCTGGGCTCTTATCGCAGGGTCAGGATGCTCAAGGGCAAGTTTTTTTAAATCTGGGATAAACTTCTCATCATAATCATATCCATCGTATGGAGGCATAAACTCTATCGTATCTGAAGCGTTAAAGCTAAAGGTTGGGTCGCCAAAAAGGTGAGATTCAAGATAGGAATGTGTCTTGTGCCATCTTCCAACACTTACCCCATACTTCAACAACCCAATATCTTCAGTCGCCCAAATATCCTGCATAACATTCACAGAATTTGCCCTTACTACAACAGCATCACCATCACATTTCAGGACTTCTCCTGCAAAAATTGGGATATTGTGAAAGGCACCTGTGAAACAGGCATCCAGTATGACCAATTCTGTGCCTATCTTATCAAGATGTTCTATGCTAATATCAACAATGTTCGTGGTATCAAGCGTATCCTTATAACTCTCAACCAAGATACAATCTTTTTTCCCATGCCCATGAAATATAAAGATATCATTTTTCGGTTTGGAAACCGTCCATAGAATGAGTTCTGCTAATTCTGGATTAGATTTATAGAATAAATTGGTAATCAAACCATTCCTGAACTTATCAAATCCCATCTTCTCTCTCATTGCCAGAAGTTCATCCTCCTGAGCGGTGTTACTTCCACTCACATAACCTCGTGCCCAAGCTGTAACAAGTCTATCTACCTCCTCTCTTTTACTTCTTACCCTCTTTAACTTCTCGAAATAGTTTTTGTATGATTCTATATCTGCAAACAGTATCCTCGCACTGTACATATCCTTCTCTATGAAGGAGGGCGACTGATAGTCAAGGGAAACATAATGTATTTTCAAATCCGTCGTATCCCTGAAAAGGTAATTGAATTTCAGGTCAAGGTCATCGTAGAACCTATCGGATGGGACGGAACTTCTTATTGGAGGATACCTATCCTGATCCATCTTGAACGCAGATGTAAGATGCTGGGCATCACGGACAAGTACTATAGGAATGTTACCCACAAGTACGAATCCCTCTAACGCCTTATCTTTATAATACTCTGTTATCAAATCCCGCAAAACCAGCGGGTTGTCCCAATCACCCGCGATTATGTAAGTAGGCAGTCCATCATCCTCTACCAACTTTTTGTAGTCCTCTATCTCGTTATTTATCTTGTCAAATAGTTCATTATCAATAATTATAGCAAAAGAGTTCTTCCCCTCTATCCCTGGAGGGGTAACAAATGTGGTTACTGAAATTAGTAGACCTATTATTGCACAAAAGACACCCATCTTCCTCCATAGAAGTATATAATTCTTCTAAGAGTTTAAGGCATAGCTAAAGCTACTGCAAAACATGAGCCAAATGTTTTCTGTAACCTAAAATATAAATAAAGATATACCAAATTGTAGACCAAGCGTATTCCTGACATCACCGATACAATCCACATCCGGCGATAGAGAAGCATTCTCTCTCTTGTAGATACCCTTAAGTATAATATCTCCAATGGGTCCATAATGGTATATCCAGAGGAGAGAAATATTATGTATATTAACATCCTGAAGGTAGTAAACAAACTCGGGATAAAATGCCTTAAGATAGTAATCGCTTACATCAACGGTTGAAATACTGCTATCAGAGACTCTATACCAAGAGAAAGCGTATGACACACCGAGTTCAATCCAATCGCCAAGTTTTGTGAGACTGCTAATTCCTACACTGTTTTTACTTGCCGATACATTATAATTTATGCGATTATAGTGATCCATTCGGTTCATTTCAGTAAGTGAGAGTTTGTATTGTAACCCAATTATATTTTTCCTAAAATCGTGTGTAACCAAAAATCCCCCTTCCTGAAGGGCGAAATCGCTGGCAACTATCTCCACATTAAATTCTGGATGAAGTGCAGATTGGCTAAAGTTTCGGTAGCTGTAAGTAAGCGAAGCATTGAGTCCACTTATATCCTTTCGTGCAAGGACATCTATATCAATAAAATAGTCTTCAAACCTACCTTGTGGTTGAGGGTTCGTTCCACCATCAGTTACCTTGAGATTTCTCTTGCCGATTTCTGGCACAAGAAGTATTCCTTCGTTTTTTTTATTCATAAAGGCAAGGTCAACGCCGAATGATAATATTCTATTCTTATTCAGTCTGTTTTCTGATTCCTTATATAACACTATCGGTTTGTCGAAACCTCTGAACTTATACAACTCGGGCACACCCTCTGCAAATTCATATTTCTTCAAGTTTATGTTCTCTTCATTATCTGTATAGGAGAAAAATATTCCAATGCCTGATTTTTCTTTGTAGTGGTATCCAACACCCATTAATGTGTTGATGTCCCTGTGCAGTAGTTCAGGTTTTGGAAATACCCTCTTGAGTCCATTATCAACGCAGTACGTTAGAGAAAGACCTATGCTGTAATTATTGAATAAGTTCCTCGAATAGGTTGCATCCAAAGATATACCCGTGATGTCAAATCCACCAGTTGAACTATCTGCTATTATGAATGGATTACCGGAATATCTGTCTCTGCCAATAGCCCACATGACATCCTCTTCTATATCCCTAACAAACTCGAAACTCCCTTTAAATGTATGTGGTGCTTTAAAGGGCTGAAACCAGTCTATGTGGTATAGTGTTCTACTCTCCTTTTTCGGGTCAAATGGTTTTCTGAAATCCCCATTAGTGGAATTTCTGCCTATCCAGACAGATGTGTATTTCTCTTTCTCTGCGAGGTAAACCCATGCTGGGTTTGAGGACAGGTCATAGAGTGGGAAATCAGACACATTCCCAAGCGGGGAGCACACATCCCCGATGTGACCAACCAGACCCAGGTAGGTAGTTACAATGAATGGAATGAAGTTCATTAGTGTATACTCCAAGGTAATGGTGAATCGAGCACATCAAAATCCATAGCACTGTTATTGTTATCCTGAAGAATTATCTTTCCTCCCTCCTCACCTGCTCTCTTCCTTTCGATTGACTTTCCACAATAAGAGGGTATGTTTCCAGTCGCGCCAGCATCTATCACTGCGTTTAGTTTCTTTTTTGAATAGTCAGTCACATCATCCAACCACTCCACACCATCTATAACCGCCTCTGTAGGTATCAACATATTTCCACCTGCATCAAATTCCAGTGTATTTACATCGTCAACCTTTGCTATCACTATGGCATCCCTGAAGACCGAGTAGTTGAAATCAAATCTCGTATCATGCAGAATCTCTATCATGTTGGTAACATCTGGATTGTCAACATCACCATGTGCGGGTCTTGCATACTCAAAATCCGCATTTGACAGATCTATTGAGAGTGGAGCCTGCTCCCTGTGGTCTATCCCATCCTGTGCAACTATCTTCATCTCACCTGGTGCGACCGGATAGTTCGTGCCGTCACCAGGGAACTGCCATACGATACGGCAGTGAACATAATCAGCATCCGTAGCGTATCCCTTATAAGCCTCTGCAATAAGTATACTGTCCAGATGAAGTGTATCTTCTGTATTGTTATATATCTCTGTAAACTGGTCGTGAAAGTAGTAACCGGCTTCTGGCGCCCCAGAGTAGTATACCTCGCTTATAACAAATGAACCCAATTGGGATATGTTTACATATATTGTATCTTCTTCTTTTGAACCATCGTAGATTACAGATGTTTTCTGTCCGGATAATAACCTTGCCTGAGGGCTACCCGTGACCTGTTCTACCTCCTCTGGGGATAATTCTCTGGACACCATGACATCATATCGGTCTGCAAGTATTTTGGATATTATTGCCACCCCCGCAGAATCCGTTACACCAGAGTACTCCGTTCCATACTCCACCGAACGTATCCTTACATTGGCGTTGGGAACAAGATTACCCTCTGTAAGTGCCTCCATAAATCCAGATTCATCCATAACCACAAAGGTCATATCAAACTCTACCGCAGTTGGCGTCTCCTTCTTACAACCTGTGAGTAACAAACAACCAATTACGAGGAGTGGAATGCCCGCATTTATTATGATCTTCATAACTACCCCCTTTTTGAAAATAAACCTCAAAATATATCCCAGTAAGGCCAGTTGAATATATCCTCGAGGATAAGACTTACCTCAAGACCATAATAGATAGACGGATTTCTGTAACTGTGACTCGAACTACCGGGATATACTCTGTCCAGGCTGTATATAGCCCTGTCATTAAATATATTGTTGGCAAAGAATGAAACCTCCGAACCTTTAAAAAGAGACTTGGTTATCCTCACATTCCACATCCATTTTATGGGTCTATCTTCAATGATATATTTATAATCATCATAAATCCTTCTTATCTCCTTGTATTTTGGAGACGCCCTCTCCTCCTCTGGAATATACACCATTTCACCTGACTTTGATAAATAGCCAACTGCCAGAGAATCATCAATTCCCGTATATCTATCACGGTCCCAGACAACCTGTTCTCCAACAAGGGTAATCCATACGCCTAGAGGTTCGACAAAGGTATCAAGCTTGTAATCAAACATTAATTTTTCGCTCCACTTACCAGTGCTCTTCCAGCAGGGTACAACTTCGGTTCCAAGGGAATCTACTCGTCTTTCCGATAACGTGAATGTAACTCCATTCTCGTCCCATGACGAGGTGGTATTGTAAGACCCCTGCAAACTGAATACAGTGTTTAGATGTGGAACTTCTTTCGTTACGAGAGTCGCTTCCAATCCTTTTGAATCTATGCTCACCCAGTTCATCGGCTTTTGTATCCTGCTGAATATGGTGTCTTTAACCGTACTACCCTCCAAACTTGGCCAGTTCGGTCTGGAGTATTGAAAGAGAACTACGGGAGTAGTTTGAGATGTAAATCCGCCTTTCGTCCTATTATAGTATGCGGTTAGACTCAAACCGACATACCCTATCCTCTTGTCTAAGGATGCCTCATACTTGTCCTGTGTGTAACCTTTAAATCTTTCGTTTGTACGGTTGTATATGTATGTAGTTACTATTGAGAACCTTTCATCGGGGTCGAGGGACCAGGCACTCGTGTCAACCACGTCAAAGTATCTTGGGTTTGGGTATATATTGTAAAGGGGTGGACCCTTTGAAGACTTCCCATAACCGACTCTAAGCTGGGTGTTGTCAGAGAGTCTGTAGAGAAAATTTATCCTCGGGTTTAAGAAAAGCCCGTTGTTGCATATAAAGACGGGGTTGTGATTGAATATTCCACCCAAATTAACACCCTTAAATCCGTATATCTCCTGTCTCACACCTATATTCAGGGTAAAATCCCTCCACAGCCTTCCACTTATCTCATCCTCTGCATAAAAACTGCCGAGCAAAATGCCTGGCACATCGTCATACGGTCTGGGTCTATCACCCCTCATCCCACTTGTAGGGGGAGGATACAATACATCAAAGATTCTACCAGGGCCATTGTTCACCTCGTATCTCCAGTTTGTGCCAATCATAAGATTATGAGACAGTATTCTGCCAGGGTATAGATTCCCCCAGTTCAAATCTAAATAGATATTCCATACATCCCCCTTAACCCAGTATTTTGATATATAGACTCCCACAAATGTGCCCTCTTGTGTTCCTTCAGTCATACGGTCGGATATAACTGCATTGTCCCTTGATACGAGTTTCTGGTAGAATGAATTCTGTTTTGTATAATTGGCCGAGGCAACCCCCTTAATTCTGCCCTTATCCCCAATGTCTATATCGGAGTTGTGGGTATACCTCAGTGTCCATTCGCGGTTGTATCTTGCAGTGCGAGAGCGATCAATGGGGTCTTCGTCCTTTTCATCAAAGGCCCTGGTGTAGTACAGCCTGTTGGTCACAAGCCAGGCGCCCTTAAACAGACGATTTTTTAATGAGGCTTGGAGTGCAATCCTTGAGAACTCGTCACCCTCTATCCTCTTATCTCTTATGCTCTTTGCCCAGTTAACGTTATAACTTGCATCAGAACCGAAAATCTTGAGCCCCCCACCGAGGTTCGCTTCCTGAGTATTAGGATTATTTTTATATTTGAGACGAGGAGGTCTAACATTGCTCTTTGTATGCACCTTGATAACGCCCGAGGTCAGGTCTCCATATTTCACAGATGGTATCCCTCTTATAACCTCTACGTACTCAATGTTGTCTGCCGGTATCTGGCGAAGGTCTACCCCGGAGCCCGCGGTAGTCATCATACCAATATCTACCTGCATATTTGCAATATTGGAAAGGGGAGACCCATCAATTATTACCTGTGTGCCAAACGAGGCGAGGTTTCCCGCTTCCACACTCGTCTCAGTGTGACGAAGTTTCGCCTGTTTTAGGTCTCTGAGACCAGGAGTGGATATCTCAATACCAGGTAAAAGTTCAAGTACGTCACCCAGACTGGATGCCTGTATATGTTCTATCTCGGCAGATGTTATTCTCGTTTTCGTCTCCGCCTCTTCAGGCAGGAGTTCCTTATCCCTTGCAGAGGTTACCTCTATACCTCCTATGAAAAAGACATCGCCACCTGCCCTCTCTTTCAGAAGTTGCGCCTCAACAAAGGTTGTCCTACCCTCCTCCACTACCTGATTGGAAATAATAGTCCTGCTATAGCCAGGAAACATAAAGGCAAGAGTATATACACCTGCAGGTACATTTCTAAACTCAAACCTCCCCGAGGTGTCTGCAAATGTAGTTGTTCCAATCTCGACGATCTTCACTATGCAGCCATCAGGAGGCTTCCCTGTCTCAAGGTCGAGGACTATCCCTTTTATCCTTCCGGGTCTCTGGGAGTAGAGTGCCGTTGCGATCAAAAGGGACGAGATGATTGTTGCCAATTTTTTCATGAATCACTGGGATTATTTAATAGAATCAAGGTCTACAGGAAAACCAGTGTCTACGACACAACCTATATCTACACATTCAAAATGCCCTTCAACATTTTTGGGTCCGTCGTTCGTATAAATTGTCAGTTCTTTTGCATTTATTTTATCCCTTATCTGGGAAGGAGATATACTGTCCGGCAGAAAATATACCACCACGGTGGGAGGTTTTCCAAAGAATACATCTGCCCTGCCAATTGCATTAGAAAATGACAGATGGGAAATCAAGAATAATGCATCTCTCGGTGTCTTGATATTTTCAACGGAAACCCTGAATCTCTTAAAGTCTTCTCTCTCTCCATACCAACCCCACTTCCGTGAAACAACGCGGATCTTTTTAATCTTTTCTATCTTTTCGGGTGTTATTTCATCGGGATCATAATATACTCTAACCCTGCGTGATCTTACATAAGCCTCTGCACCGAGTATCCCATTATCCTGAAATACCTTTAGCCGATTAACAAAAGCCTTTGCCCTATGGGCGCAGGCAACAGAACGAACAACCATCATGTATGTTTTATATTTCTTTCCCTCAAGGTTTTTAAAGTAGTCCTTATAACTGGGCAGTTCAATCTTTGCTCCCCCTACACCTCCAATGAGCATCAGACCAGCTGTTATAATAGGCACTGCTATCCAGTTTACTTTCATCTCCACCTCCCATTTATCTCCAATCTAAGAGCTCCTTCTTCAGGACACGCATCCACACAGGCAAGACAATTCAGACAATTACCATCCACAACTCTCTCGACATTAGACACCTCTATAGATAATGGACAGGCTCTATCGCACATCTTACATTGAGTACAACTCTTCTCATCCCTGCGTATTTTGATAAGTCCAATTCTTGATGGGAAGTTTAGAAAGGCGGCAAGGGGACATAGATACCTGCAGAATGCCATACTTATAATGATTGCAGCAACAATAACCAAGCCAAGGCTAATATAGGAAATTATGCCAATATCTTCCCCATGCAGGCTTATCAGTGCGTAGTATGGGTCGTAACCACGATATATGAGTTCACCTATCCTTACAGTGAATATCAGAACAAGAACCAGTATGATATACTTAATAGCCCTGAGGCTTTTCTCCAACTTTTTCGGTAGATTTTTATTGAATTCTAACTTTCTGCCCAGAATTCCAAACCATTCTCCGAGTGCCCCCACAGGGCATATCCATCCACAGAAACTCCTTTTTGCAAGCAATGCCAGAAGAAGAACGGCAATAAAAAGGACAAGATTCGTTTCACTCATAGAGCAGGGAGGAGTTTTACCAGTAATGAATGCATAAAGACTCACAAGGCCACCCATCGGACAGTATGTCTCGGGTGTGTTATATGTCTTACCAAGTACATTTCTCAATATAAGCATACCCATAGCCACGAATACAACTATCTGGAATATCCTCCTTATTCTGGTTGCTTTACCCATTCTACCTCCTCTGTCAAACCTGTGTGCTATCAAGAGCCTGATCACAATGAACACCATCAAGACTAAAGCCTTGAGTTACGGATGTAGGATACCTTCAAGTACATCTTCATCTACATCGCCAGCAATGGCAACAACCATATTATTGGTATTGAGATATTTCCTTATTACCCGATTTATATCGTCTACAGTCAGGGCTTTTAGCATATCCGGGTACCTATCCCACCAGTCCAACTCAAGCTTATACCATACACATTCTTTCATATTCTCCATGATATCCCGAGGGGTCTGAAATGCCATAGAGAAAAGACCAAGAAAATATGTTCTCACATCATCAAGTTCTTCTTCTGTTATTCCATCTTCTACTATACGCTCTATTTCAAGAAGTGTGCTACTTACGAGGTCTCTTACCTTCTCCGGGGATGTGCCTGCGCTCATAACCCAGATTCCACCCCTTCTGCGCGACCTGAACTTACTGGACACGGAATATGCCAGCCCCTTCTTATCTCGTATATTTTTACCAAGCCTTGCAGTGAGAGAGCTGCCTCCAAGTATATAATTTGCAACATCGAATGCAAGATAGTCGGGAGAGTTATGTGGAGGAGCCTGCATACCGATTTTTATAGCCACCTGCTTTTTCCCGGGTATTGCGAATATCTTTTGATTCACTCCCTGGAGTTGTTCTGGTTCTTCTATGGGAATAAATTCAAATTTTGTATCATTAACCCATTCACCAAAATGTTCACTGAATTTACTAACGAATTCATCAAAGGCTAAATCACCGGTTGCGCATATGGTTGTAAGTTCTGGTCTGTAATATTTCTGATGATACTTGAGGAGGTCTTCCCTGTCAATCTTTTCTATAGATTCTTCAGTGCCTATTGATCTCCATCCGTAGGGGTGATCTTTATATACATTTTGGAAGACATAGTGACTGGACTCATGGCCAGGAGTTCCCTCATTCCGTTTAATGAGCGCAATCGTTCCATCTTTTGTGATTTCAATCTTGTTTTCAGGAAATGTTGGGTTTTGAAGAATATCGGAGACTATTGCAAGTAGTGTGTCAAAACTTTCAGTTAGAGCAGTGCCGCTGAAATCGGCTGACTCCACTCCATTACTAAAATTAAAGCTTATAGGCAAGAAGGCTTCTGCTTCTGTTATATCCTCATACGACATATTCTTTGTTTCCTTATCCAGTGTCTTCCCTGTAAGCTGTGATATGCCAGGCAGAGATTCTTCTTCTACTACATATCCATGTAGTATCTTGCCGCTGAAAGTCACTGCCGGGATGGTGTGGTCTTCTATATAGTATATCTTAATTCCATTATCAAGAGCTGCTTTTTTGACCCTCGGAGTCAGAGGATTTGGTGTTACAAACGCTTCATCAAATTGTGGAATTTTGGATGTTTTTGCCATAAGGGGCAATGATATTGCAATGTCTGTAGACTTGTAGTAACATCCGTCGTATGCATCATTTAGATAAAATTCGTTAGTGCCCATCTCATCGAGGTAACCCGACTTTATCTCAGATTCACCAGATGGCAGGAGTATGCCCACAGTTACATTATTGCGATTAATGTAGTCTTTTAGCACTCTTTGAACATCGTTTGCAGTTACATTTTTGATATCCTCTTTCCATTGTTCAACATACTCCCACATATACTTTGCCTCATAACTTGCAAGTCTTGAACCAACTTCCGAAGGCGTTTGATTTTCGAAAACTTCGCCATATACTATTTTATTTTTTATTTTTTTCATTTCACGGTCGGTCGGTGGCACCTCCTTTAAGGCATCCAATTCTTCCCATACCAGCTCTTCTACCTTCTCTACAGGGATATTAGGTAAAATCTCTGCTGTAATAGTAAAGAGACCCGGGTCCTTTTTGCTCTCACACTTACAAGTTAAGTTACGAACAAGTCCTGTTTGTTTTAATTTCTTATGTAACCTGGATGTACTTCCCGCACTCAACACTCTGGCAGCTATTCGAAAAGGAGGAAAGTCGGGATGCCCCAGCTCAGGGATATGGAAAACCATACATAACTGAGGAGCCTTTGCATGCTTACTCTTCTTTATTACCCTCCGCTCTGAGGTTTGCTTCTCCTCTTGAGGTGCTCTATTTACTATATCCGGTCCTCTTGGTATGTTTTCATAGTATTTTTTTATAAGTTTGAGCATCTCTTCCGTCTCAAAGTCACCTGTCACAACAAGAACTGCGTTATTCGGTGTATAATAGGTCTTATAATGATTCCAGACATCCTGTCTTGTTATTCTTTCAATATCAGACATCCAACCTATAACAGGCCAGTGGTAGGGATGACACTTATACGCAACTGCTCTCACTTCTTCTGATAACAGATTTCTCGGACTATCCTCGTATCTCATTCTTCTCTCTTCTTTAACAACTTCTCTCTCGAGTGCAAACTCCTCAGAGTCTATCATACAATTTTGCATCCTGTCAGACTCTATGGATAAGGCAAGCTCTATTCGATTTTTTGGCAATTGCATAAAATAAGATGTCCTGTCGTAATCAGTAATTGCATTAAATACGCCACCATTATCCTTTATCAGTTTTGCAATTTTACCCTTACCGTAAGTGCGTGTGCCCTTGAACATCATATGCTCAGTGACATGAGCAATTCCGGATAGTCCATAGGAGTCATTTCTGGAACCCACCTTGTATGTGATGTTATGGTATATTATAGGTGAGTTGTGCATCTCCACCGTAAGCACCTTGAGCCCATTTGGCAGTACAGTCTCTACGACCTGCCCCTCCTCATAACCAAATAGAGCTATGCCAATGAATAATGCAAATCCTATCACTACCGTCTTTATCCTTGACATCCCTGACATTCCTCCTTTCGAAAAAAGTCTATATAAACAGGGATTTTAAGAGATTACAAGAGATTCTTATTTCTTGGTCTCTTGCCTTAGGTCTTAACTACTCCTGTCTCAAGTTCTCTTTCAATCCCTGTTCATGCGGATCTTGAAATTAATTTTATTCTTCATTTCCGACCACTGATTTTTTATCTTTGTGATCTCGGTGGTTTCTATTTCAGAACCCCGGGGAGGTCCCTGATTAATCATCTTAAAAACACAAACTTGCCAGTCTCTCTCAAATCAGGAGAGTTGACCCTGTACAGATACACACCTCTCGGAAGGAACTTCCCACTCTCATCTTTTCCGTCCCATATCAGGACATTATCACCGGATGAATAGTCTCCCTCAATAGCCCGTATTCTTTGTCCGACAATGTTGTATATATCCACCCTTACTTTTTGTGGAGATGAGAGTGTGAATCTTATCCTTGCGGTGCCTTTTACAGGATTCGGATATACAGAGAGAGAGCTATTTCTGTAGGGTATCTCCTCTATACCATATTCACCGTACTGCAGACCTGTTCCATATACTCCACAGGCGAGTCCATAATCATCCGCAAAGAAGGTGACATCCCTTATAGTACCACTAAGTAGCCCTTCTCCCACCCTCGTCCAGTTCGTCCCGGCATCGGTTGTATAGAGTATGACACCCTTTGAACCGACAATCCAGCCCGTGGTTTCGTTTATGAACTCAATCGCATAGAGGTCCTCGGTTGTAAGGCCGCTCTCCTGTGTGGTCCAGCTATCACCACCGTTCTCTGTGTACAGTATGGTGCCATTGTCCCCCGCAATCCACCCCTTTGAGGAAGACACGAATAGTATCGCATTGAGGTTCTCGTCCGTGAGCAAGGTGTCGGTGAGGTCTATTAAGGAATCACCCCCATCGGTGGTCTTTGCCTTTAATCCGTCCTTACCAACTATCCATCCGTTGTTCTCATCAAAGAAGAAACCGCCATAGAGGGAAGTGGATACTGGGGTTGTGAGCGCTGTCCAGGTAACCCCATCATCACTACGGATAAGAGTTCCAGTGGCTCCCCAGGCCCATGCCTTCCCTGCGTTGAGTGCGAATATACCGTAGAGTGACTCTGTAACTCCCGATTCCTGATATTCCCAGGAATTACCACCATCCGTTGTCTTCGCAGCGAATCCATCATAACCCACAACCCATGCGGTATTTTCATCCACCACATCTATGCCTCTCAGGGTATTGGAGTTGCCGTCGGTTGTAAACAGTGTCTTGGAGAACCATTCATTACCGTCATAAATCGTTACCATACCATCCCATCCTACCATCCATATGTTATCATGGGCAAAGAAATTGACCCCATAAAGAGATGGTGCAAGAAGCCGTATCAGATACTCCCAGTTTGTCTCGTCCTCACTGAAGATGAGGCAGTTGTATTCGCCTGCGGCCCATATCTTCCCACTAACCACTGCCAGATCCTTGAACATGTTTATCGTCGTAGTCTGGGGGATAATATTAAAATTATCGCCATCCGTGGTCTTCAATATTGTACCATCGTCTCCTGCGATATATCCCTCAGTCTCACTCAGCATAACTACTTCATAGAGGTTAACGTATGTAGGGTCTGTCTGTGTTAGAAGTGTCCAGGTAATGCCTCCATCCTCAGTTTTTACGATGTAGCTCGGCTCAGCTGTAACGGCAAATCCCTGTCCCACTGCCCATCCCTTAAGGGTGTCTACGAAGTCTATGTCGTATAGCTTGCGACCGGCTACAGGAACATCTGCCGACGCTGTCCAGGTGGTGCCTCCATCAGTCGTATAAAGAATTGTACCACCGCTCCCTGATATCCATAAGTGTAAGGCATCGTAAACCGCTATTGCGTAGAGGTCCTCCCCCGTTCCGCTTGTCTGTGCGTTCCATGAGGTTCCTCCATCTATCGTATTGAGTATTGTTCCATCATCCCCAATAATCCAGCCTGTCGTATCGTCCACAAAAAAGACATCTGTCAGTTTCTTTGTGACGCCTGATGTCTGTTCTACCCAGCTGGTACCTCCATCTTCTGTATAGAGTATAACGCCCTTCTCTCCCACAGCCCATCCTTTATTTGCATCTAAGAAGAAGATACCGTACATATCATTTGCAGCTGTTTCCGGGATGTTTAAGAGCCTCGTCCCGGTTGCGCCACCATCTGTGGTGTGTAAGATAACAGGCATCGTTTCAGCAGTGATGTGATTGTAACCCGTTGCCCATCCCGTCAAGCCATCATCAAGAAAGCATATCGCCTCTACCCGCACTCCGAAATCGGGTTGCACTCCAATCCCCCATTCCTGGGCATAGATAGAGAATGCCAGGATGGCAACCCCTATTACAAGTGCTTTACGCCACATACATACCTCCTTTCTTTTACCCCCCCGGGGTTATATAAAGATCCTCACACCAACGAAGAATTTAAGGTCTCTCCTCCTTGCTTGTATTTCCTCTGTCTCCTTCAACCCGTACAAACCACCAAGGTTGAATTCTATTTTATCTCTTCTGTATCCAATTCCGACGCCATAGAAGACCCTGTCAACGATTCCAGTTCTCTGGCTGTAGCCTAATCTCACTGGAAGGGATTTAATCACATAGTACTCACCACACACCCTGAATACATCTTCTCTTCGGGCTCTCTCTATGTGACCCGCTCCAATATATTCCTCACCGCTAATACAAACATTACCTGTAAAATACTCCGCTCCTATAGTAAAATTACCTCTATCCCATCGTACTCCCCCACCATATGTAACCTCTGCAGAGTCAATTTCGCTTATAAGGGAATGATACTCTGGATGCTCACTCCAGTTTCCGATTTTAAGCGATGATATGTAAGAACCCAGAAGAAGTGAAGGAATGGGGGAAAGGGTAAGTATGCCCTTTATTCTATGTCCTTCTTCCTGCCAGTAGACAATATCTTCAGGATGCGAAAAGTTATCCATTATCTCCACATTGCTTAAGAGATATTCTGAAAGGAATGCAAGGTTGAATAACCCGAATCTATACGTCGATTGGAATCCCAGTGAATAACCGGCATCCTTTGTCTTCCTTTCAAAACCACTACCCGCTACAATTCTCTCTGTCCTTCCAATAACATCCCTGTATATTACAGCATCCCCGTCTGTTTCCACTATCTCCTGAAAATCAGAGGAAGCAAAATTCACACCTATTGCAAGATTGTCCGCCAGATTGAATGAGAAACCAATATTCACTCCAAAATTTCTAACAAAATTCTCAGGTCTTGTGTATTCATTCTTTAATCCATGCTCGAGGGTATGAGAGAAGAGTGCACCTATGTTTATGTATTTACCTTTTCTTGAATATCCAATACTTAGCGAGGGTCCCCGAAAGGTTCTGTTTCCAAAGGTGGTGTCTGTAAAAGAGAATGCATCCCTTTCCGGATATCTCTCTATGGTATTACCAATATTTCTCTCCCTTGAAGACTGGTATCCCAATTCGCACACCACAACATCTTTTGGAGTCAGCAGTCTTACCATATCGTGTGTCAGATGAAAATTGGTCATCTCCTTCGGGTCATACGGCTTTATTCTATCTCCACCTGTTTTGCCCCCAAGCATTCTTAGGTCATTCCATCCCATCTTCTTATCTATTGCAATCCATGAAGGATTCTCTCCAAAATCCCATAGGTTTAGTTGATTATCCTCGTCAGAGATAGCAAACACAGGATAATCAAATGTGTAAAGACGCAATTCTCCGCAAAAAAGGAGGGTTGGTAGTATTATGAGTAGAAACATTTTCTTCATTTCTTCCCCATGTTATCAGACCAGCCAGGGGTTGGTCTGTCAAGTATGTGAAAATCAACTGTAGAATTATCCGTATCATATCCCGCTGTAATCCTCTCTATGGATTTTCCACTATATTTTATTAGCCCATCACCCGCTGCACCCCTGTCTATTGCATCGTTAAGTGTCTGCTCTAAGGTAAGTCTCGATTGGTATTCCACACCATCAATCACGGTCTCAAGGTCTATGCCATTTAGATAATCCGTATCTTCACCCGTTGCAATTATGATCTCGTCGCTTGAGAGCCCTATCATCCAGCCTCTATGTTCCCCTGCCTCTATATTTGTAACATTTGGAATATCAGGATAGTCCACCTCTTGCGGAGAGGCAGGGTTATATATCTGCCAATCTGCACCAGAGAGGTCAACACTTGTCTCGTATAATTGACTATGGTCTATGGGATTTCTTGCAAGCACAACGAACTCACCTGGGGCAATCGGATATTCACGCCCACTAACCGGTGTCCCTGGAAATTGAAATATAGATGTGACATTGTCTATATCCCCACCAAGCCTGCATAGTATTACACCATCCAGATGGAGTGTATCCAGAGATGAGTTATATAGTTCAATGAACTGGTCAGAAAAATAATACTCATTGTTTACTGGACCTGCGCTGTAGATTTCGTTTATTTTCAAGCCCAACCTCACGACATAGCATACAATCGTATCATCTGCAGTCTCTTCCGGATAAACCTCTATCTTGACTTCGCCTGCAAGTTTGTCTCCAGCTGTTTGACCCTCTTTCATTGCGCTCACCGTATAATCTGTAGAGAGAAGGTCGTAGAACTCAACAACACCATTTGTATCTGTAAAGACAGGCTCTGGGCTCTTACCGTAAATGGAAATCCACTCCACCTGTGCATTCTCAATGGGCACACCTGTGGTATCAACACATACAACTTTTATTGATGCCCTCCCCTCTATTACAGTAGGTTTTTCTCTTCCACAAGATGGGTGCAAAAACAGCATCACTACTATAAGAACGAAGTATATTATTCTCCTCATCTTGTGCCTCCTATGGGCATACTGAAATCAAGTCCATAAAATACTGCTAGATTGCCTTCTGAGTAAAAATCCTCGTTAGGAACTCTAAAAAGGGCACGGTCATCCGGGAAGTTGTTGATATAAAGAGATATATCGGCACCGGGAAATAGGGATTTACTTACCCTTACATTGGATAACCATTTAACCGGATACCTTGCGAGTTTATTGTAGTCTTCGTCCGGGGGTCTTGGATGATTATATTTTCTGTTATGGATAATCCTGCCCTGAGTCTCAAAAGAGACCCATAATTTAAGAGGTTTTGCCGTATACTCAACCTTAAAATCAATCAATCCTTTCTCATTCCAGGATGTGCCGGGTTTATACCATACAGTCTCTCCAGCTGCGGTATCAGGGGATGAATCATAGACAAGCCCTCTCCTGCCCGACTCCCCAAAACGATATGAGCCACCTATATCAAACGCAAAATTATGTATCCTTGCGGTCTTTAATGTCAGTTCAATCCCTCTATTTCTAAGCCATCCACGGTTGTCATAGACCGTATATGTTGTGGCTGATATTGTATCAGGGTTTTCTTTGTATCCTAATGGATAACCTACTCCTGATGGTCTGTCCCAGGAATAGCTTTGATATCCCGTAAAAGACACTCCTATAGCCTTGCCAAACTTTCTGTCATAAGAGACCTCGTATTTTTCCATTCTGTATGCTTTAAGATAAGGATTTGACTGGTCTTCACCCCACTTTGGCGGCACCCAGATATGACTCATTGATGGAAGTTTTGCCGAATTACCTGCACTTATTCTTATCTGTCTATCAGAGAATATAGAGAACAGGAGACCTGCTCTTGGACTGATATAATTTCCCGCATTGCCGAAGAGGTCGCCGCGAACTCCAAAAGTAAAGCTGTAGTCCCTGTCAAAGAGGGAGGAATTTGTCTTATCCTCAAGATAGAGGCTGCCAATGGTTCTGTTGGGTATTCCATCAAAGGAATACGGTTCTTTTCCCTGTTCGGGGTCATAATAACTCACATCTGTATAACCATTACCAAAGTTGCCCTCATAAATTAATTCTCCGCCCATTGTAACCGTGTGATACCTGGTTCCCTCAGAAATAATATACCTGGATTCTAACCGCGTGCCCGCGTTGACTTCATCCCCAAGGATGGTCAATTTGCCGATGTATGAAGGATTTGCAAGCACCCATCTCTCTTTATGTCTGTCATTATGGTCATAATGAAGATAGATTGTGGTTTTTATCTTGAGTATCGGGCTCACCCTGTATTCAGTATTTATATCCTCATATACAGAGTAGCTTCTATCATAATCCTGCAGCCTGTAATCTGTAGATGGTGCATCGTCGTCTATCATCCTTCTTAAAAATGACTTGAATCTGACAGAAAGGCGATCTTCTATAAATTCATCAGATACGGTGAATCTTCCTGATATCCGGTGAAAGCCATCCCCAGTTTCCCGCAAATCCCTCTCACTGAATGCGTAATTTAGGTTGTAGCTTAGATTTGTCCCAAATAGATTGAACCCACTTGATAGATTTGCCTCTCTCGTATCAGGGTTATATTTTGCCCTTATTCTTAAGGGCTCTCTTCTTGCCTTTATTATAACATTCATTATCCCGGAGGTCAGGTCACCATATCTAACGGATGGTACCCCTTTTACCACTTCCACCTCCTGTATATCATCCGCGGGGATACCTCTCAGGTCAATGCCCTGACAGAACGATGTCCACTGCATATCTGTATTATTTGATATAGATACTCCATCTACAATTATCTTTGTGCCAAAGGTAGAGAGTGCATCTGCAGAACTGCCCCTTATAGCAGCTCTTATACTTCCCGATAAACCCTGTCTTGCTGTTTTCTCAACACCTGGGACAAGTCCAAGTACATCACCCAAAGAAGATGCCTGCATATGCTGTATTTCTCCAGATGAGATACGGGTAGTAGTTGTGTGCTCATCTGGTATTAAATCCCTCTCTGCTATGACAGTTATACCTCCTATGGTTATCATAGTGGGTTCTAATTTAAAATTTCTAATTACTCTCTCGCCACTCGACACTACAATACCCTCTGCTACCTCTTTATATCCCAGCATCTTTACCTTTAAGATGTAATTCCCAGGGGGCATATCTTCAATGGCATAGTAGCCATCTACATCAGTCGCATCACCGAAGGGTGTCTTATCCAGTACAATGTTTACAAGATAGAGAGGTTCTCCAGATTTCTTATCAATGATTCTCCCACATATTTTGGCACACTTTGGTTCACGACCATACAGCTGAATTACCGACAAGAGAAATAAAAGAGAGACACACAACAATCGGTATATCTTCCCTCTATGCATCTTCTCCTCCCGTTAAAGACCTCAAAACTCTGTAATCCTCTGCTTTTCCCCATAGATAATTGAATAAAATTTTGTTCGCCAGTGCCAACCCCGGATGCTCAATGACAAGCATAGTAAGAGGAAAAGTTGCCAGCATTGGGTTATCTAACGCCATAAGCACATATCTTCCGTCAAAAATATGCATCTTTATGGGAAGTCCCTCTATTACCCTTGCTTCTTCTCCTGCCTTCATACACTTCTCTATATGAGCAATCCTGCGTTCGATATCTTCTGCCTCTGGAAACTCATACAATACTCTAACAACAACCCCCTTTTTCAATATCTCAAATTCTGCATTCTCCTGCTCCTCTACCTGTTGTTTCTTCAACTGGTGGGCATAGGGAGGTTTTACAAAACTCATAAGGTCTCTCTTTGTGTTCTTTACCAGAGCTATATACCTTTCATGAATCGATGTAGGACCCTTTATTATCTCCACATACTCCGACACATCCACGGCCTGCATTCCCTGCTTGTATATTGGACGAAGCATTTCGTTGAGTTCTTTTATCAGTTTCTTCTTCTCATCAAGATCGCTCTCATACCCTTCTATCAAACGGTTGAGAACCCTCTTGGGTTCTATAGCCTGGAACTTCTTTCTCCTGCCCATCTGTTTCTCAATACACATCCCGCGAAGTATCATTCTCTGTATAGTCTCGTATACCTTAGTCCTTGGTACATTCGTTAGTTTGTGTATCTCCAGGGCAGAGAGTTCCCTCTTCTCAAGTAGCGACAGGTACACTCTCGTTTCCCTTTCGGAGATACCAAGCTTTGTCATCTTCTCTATATACTCTTCTTTATTCATTTTAGTTACCCTTATCTATGGTAACAATATTATATCATATTTTTCATAAAAAGTCAAGAAAAAAATTAAAAAATAAAAAATTTTTCTGAAGTGATTAGGGGAGTTATTAAATCAGGCTAAATTAGGATTGAGAGGTAGAGAATAATTCAGCAGTGGGGTTAAATTATGAGCATTGCATCACCATAAGAGTAGAACCTATATCTCTTTCTCATTGCCTCGTTATACGCTTTCATAATGAGTTCTCTCCCGGCAAAGGCAGACACCATAATGAGGAGGGATGTTTTTGGAAGATGGAAGTTTGTTACAAGGCAGTCAACGACCTTGAATTTGTACGGAGGGTATATATAAAGGTCTGTCCTGTCAGTACCGGAAAATACCCTCCCATTTTTCGTCACGGTTTCAATTGCTCGAACAGTAGTAGTACCAACAGCAAATAGCCTGCCACATCGATTATTTATTTTTCTTGCAACATCTTCTCTAACCTCATAGTATTCGTCTTCCATTTTATGCTCTTCTATCCTCTCTGTCTTGATCGGTTTGAATGTCCCGGGACCTGTATGGAGAAGTATCTTGAGTACTACAACCCCCTTTTTTTCAATGTCTTCAAGAAGTTTTGAAGAGAGATGTAATCCAGCAGTGGGAGCAGCAACCGCACCTGGCACCCTTGCATAGATTGTCTGGTATGACACCTCATCCAGATCTACAGGGCTTCTTTTTATATACGGAGGGAGAGGAATCTCTCCACAAAGTTCAAGCATCTTCTGAGGATTAATTCCTCCCTCAACCTCAAGGAGTGTATGTCCATTCTCAAGATGTTTTAAGACCCTTGCACTTCCTTTATTAAACAATACACGGATGTCTGGTCTTACCCTCTTCCTCGGTCGTACAAATGCCTCAAAGACATTGTTCTCTACCTCCCTGATGAAAAATACTTCTATTTTACCCCCTGTATCTTCTTTCTTTCCAAGCATTCGTGCCTTCACAACCTTTGTCTCATTCAAAAGGAGTATATCCCCTGGGTTTATATATTCCTGTATGTCGGAGAACATCCTGTGTTCTATACTCTTATCATCCCTGTGTACCACCATGAGTCTTGCATCTTCTCTCCTCTTTGGGGGATACTGTGCTATCAGCTCTTTTGGAAGCTTATAATCAAATTGAGAGAGATACATAGTGATGAACAGTAAAGCGTAGAGCGTAAAGCGTAAATTGGTCATTGGTCAATCGGATTCTTCTTCCAGATATCTTTCAAGAATAAGGAGGGCAGAGATACTATCCTTATTACCCTTTATTCCTTTCTTCTTAAGGATTACTTTTGCCTCATCGCTTGTGAATCTTTCATCCACAAGCTTTGTTTTTATTCCGAATTGTTCCTCAATCTTGGCAGCGAATTTTTTTGCATTTCTTGCCATCTCTCCTTTTTCGCCATCAAGTGTCAGAGGAAGGCCAATCACAATAAGTCCCACGGAGTATATATCTATAATACTCCTCAATTCTCCAAATATGTTCACTCTACTGATGCTCTTTAATGGTTGAGGAATTTTAAGAGGCCCTGAAATAGCCAATCCTACAGATTTTATCCCGAGGTCAATTGCAAGAATCCGCATAAAAATCTTCACCACACCTGCCTGCCGGCAGGAAGGCACAAAGGACACAAAGAAAAAATAAATAAAAATAATTCAAATTTCCAAATCCTAATTTCCAATTTCCAACAAAAATCCAAAATCCAAATGTCGAACGATTATAGGCTTGACAAGAAAAATTTGGAAATTTAGGAATTTGACGTTTTATTGGAAATTGGGTATTGGAAATTTGACATTATAAGTGGTGTCTTTATAGTGAATTCCTTACCACGACGGCACAAAATTGGGTCATTTGGTAATTACATTATTGGCACAATGACGCTAAGACGCAATGACACAACGACGTCTCAACTACAATCTTCAATCTGTAGCACCTATCCCCTTCTTCGCGTTTATATGCTCTTTGTGTGTTCTTGAGAATATATGAGTGCCGTCTCCCTTTGCAACAAAATATAGATAATCGGTCTTCGCAGGATAAAGGGCAGCAAGTATTGCATCTTTGCTCGGATTACAGATTGCCCCGGGCGGTAAACCGGGATGTGTATATGTATTGTATGGAGAATCTACGGTAAGATCCATATATAGTAATTTATTCTTCCTTTCAGGCAGTATATATAGAATTGTAGGACAACTTTCGAGTCTCCTGCCCCTTGCGAGTCGATTGTGATACACGGATGAAATTATGGACATCTCTTCTTTTACCTTTGCCTCTGACTGAATGAGCGAAGCAAGAGTAACAATCTCGTTCAGCGTAAATCCAAGACTATCCATCTTTGCCAACATAGTAGAATCAAACAGTTCAAAAAACCTCTTTATCATCATATTTATTACCCTTTCTGGAGGAATGGAATCAAACGCAAAGTAGGTATCAGGGAACAAAAAGCCCTCAAGTGTAGGTGCGTTTATACCAAATCTATCCAAAAGTGAGGAATCCCTCGCAAGGTTTATAAACTCTACACTATCCATACCCGTATTGGTTTGGAATATTTCTGCAATATCAAAGATGTTCGTCCCTTCCGGTATGGTCACCTTTATATCAACAGTCTCACCCTCTACTATCTTTCTCAATGCATTCCTTAACCCACAAGGAGTTTCGAATTCATATCTACCTGCCTTTATTCTTTTGTCATTCCCTGTAATCCTTGCCCAGACAGCAAACAGGACTGGTTGTCTTATAGCTTCACTCTCATATAACTTTTTAGCAACTTCCTCACATCCATCTCCATTTTCTATCTCGATATAGACACGATTTGGAGAGGAAATTATAAGGAATGATAAGAAAAGCATACTCATAGGCATTCTGTGCTGTCGGGAGTTTCCTCCCGACAGAGTTGAGTGTGTATCAGGAGGTAACTCCTGACACCACAATTAAGAATCCCCATAGTTGTGTTTAAAATCAAAGTGCAAAAATCAAAAGAAAGACTACAGACTTAAGACCACAGACCAAAGACCTCTTAAGTAAATGGTCTTGTGTCTTTAGTCTTCGGTCTTTAGTCTACAGGTTATATATCGCGTAACTACCCTCAATTACATCTATCGGTCTTGCCTTGACCTTTATACCTCGTGATGCGAATATCTCTATGGTTTCGGAGGGGCGATGGGTATAATATTTCTTTCCTGTTATAACTCTTGTAAATATCTTGTGGGGGAAACTCCATATAGAGTTTTTGTAACCCGAAATGATGAAATGCGAGGGTGTAATTCTTTCAATCACATCAATAACATCTTCAATTGAGATGGTTGTAAGTCCCCCTCCCATTATAAGCACATCAAAACTGTCTGTCAGTGATGAGATATCCTCACATCTGAATTCTGTAGACGAATAGTATGTTGAAGCAAACTCTATCATAGATTTACTTTTATCAATTCCAACTATTTTTGTGTTTGGGTATACCCTTTTTATTAACCTGGAGAGAAACCCAGTTCCGCAACAGATATCAACTACAGATAACGGGGGAGAGGGAAGGGAAGTAAGGAATCTATGGACTTCTTTTTCCCACTCTTTCCTCCAGACGCATAAGGGAGGGATGGTTCTGAAGGCACACTCGTACATATGAGGGAATTTGTATATATCCATGTATGGGTTATTAGGTCATTAGGTCATTACCTAATCAACTAATCAACCAATCAACTATTCAACCAATCAACTTAACTACCTTCCTTACACACTCCTCCATCCAGTGTGTATTTTCTGCCACATTTTCCGCAAGTTGTTTTTCCATTGTCAAATACAAGTTTCTTGCCGCATTCGCACATCCATCCAATCCTTTTCGCAGGAACACCTGCAACGATTGCATAATCAGGAATGTCCTTTGTAACTACAGCGCCTGCCCCAATAAACGCCCATCTCCCTATAGTAATACCACACACTATAGTGGCGTTTGCGCCAATACTTGCTCCTTTTTTTACAAGTGTTGGAATCCATTTTCCTCCTTTTGGATAAGGTGCTCTTGGATTGAGATCGTTTGTAAATACCGCAGATGGTCCGACAAATACACCATCCTCAAGGGTTACAAATGTATAGACGGAAACATTATTCTCAAGTTTCACACCGTTCCCTATAATGGCGTCCTTTGCAACGAAACAGTTCTGACCAATCACACAATTTTCGCCTATGCTTGCTCCCCCCATAATATGAGAGAAATGCCATATTTTTGTTCCTTTACTAATAACTGCTCCTTCATCTATTACCGCAGTGCTATGAGCAAAGTAGTCCATATACCCCCCATGGAAAAATCAAAAATCAAATATCAAAAATTAAAAATCTTCGTGCCTTTGTGCTCTTTGTGGTGAATCCCCTGCCACAAAGTTCACAAAGAACACAAAGTTTTAAAAAACAATCCTTTTAATTCCATCCCTGAGTAATTCCACATTAAAGTTGATAATTAGACCCAACCTTAAACCTGTAATTCTCAAACAAGTTAATATTTGAGCTTCGTAGATTGGCAAAATTTCTTTAATTGCTTTTAATTCAAGAATAATTTTGTCTTCAATAATGAAATCAGCCCTAAAAGCACAATCTATATTGATACCTTTATATTTAACTGCAATAGGAGTCTCCATGGTAAATTTTATCCCCTTAGAATTTAACTCATACGCCAAACACTGTTGATACGCTGATTCTAACAGTCCAGGACCTAAATTCTTATGGACTTCTATGCATAAGCCAATAACTCTGTTGGAGAGTTCATCTGTTTCTTGTAGATTCATTTTAATCATCTCTTTGTGCCCTTTGTGGTTTAAATAAGCGAAGTGGTTCCCTTTGTGTTGATTAAGTTTTACCACAGAGTTCACAAAGAACACAAAGTTTATAAAAATAATATCTCTTTAATAATATTTCTTTGTGCCCTTTGTGGTTTAAAAAGAAAGTAATAAGTCCCTTTGTGTTGATTAAGTTTTACCACAGAGTTCACAAAGAACACAAAAAAAACTTTCAATTGTCAATCTTCAATAGTCAATCGAAAATTAACAAGCTTAAAGACCCGCCAAGAGCAAGGCAACTATCCCCCCAAGCATGGTTGATTTGAGCAATTTACTCGCACGGCTGAACGATATACCGTTTCTGTTTATCAGATAGAGAAGCACAGCGAGTGGAATGTTAACAAGGAGAAGTACTGCAACAAGGTATGGTAATCCGTAGATGCCTGCTATATAAGGGAAAAAAGTGAATGCTATAAGAATGACCGCTATTGTATTCACGAGTTTTGTTGTCTTTTTTATACCATAAACAAGTGGAAATGTCCGTGCATATCTTCTGTCTCCTTCCATATCCTCAATATCCTTTACAAGTTCTCTTGAAAGGTGGAGGAAAAACGCAAATATAAAAGGTATTATCGTTGGTGTTATATACTTAACAGAAATTCCCCCGTAAATAAAAGGAAGTCCTCCAAGAAATGCAATCGCGATGTTCCCCCGGAGTCCTCTTCTCTTCAGAGAGAATGAGTAGAGGAAGAGAAGAATAGTTACAAGTATAGCCATTTTGAGAAGCTGGAACGATGCAAGACCTGCGAGGGCAATTCCAAGTATACATAGGAATAAGGAGAGAATAACTACCTCCTTTCCAGATAATCTTCCAGATGGTATTGGTCTTTCAGGTCTATTTATCCTGTCTATATCCTTATCTACCATATCATTTATAGCGTTCCCTCCCCCTGTGATTAAAAAACAAGATATAATGGCTAACCAAACTGTCTGTGTGATACCCTGCTTGGTCAGTGCAGCACCTATAAGCACCGAAACCGCAGCTATCACTCCGTTAAGGGGTCTTATAACCTCAATTCCTGCTATTATTTTCTGTTTCATTGGCAAAGGGTTAACACAAGAATCCTGACAGATGCCTCCTTTGGGTGTCCATTTTTACAGTAATTATCATACCACAAAAACTGCAGAATGTCAAGTTTTTTAATCAAGAGGTCTCTGAAAAATACCCAGAGACCTCTGATTACACCGATTTTCGGGAAAATGAGGTGATTCACCACCAAGACACGAAGACACCACTTAGAATGTCAAATTTCCAATTACCAATTTCCAATAAAATGTCAAATTCCTAAATTTTCAATTTTTCTTTGTCAACCCTCACCTTCCTTTGACATTTGGATTTTGGATTTTTGTTGGAAATTGGAAATTAGGATTTGGGAATTTGAATTATTTTTATTTATTTTTTCTTTGTGAACTTCGTGTACTTTGTGTCTTCGTGGTAAGGGCTTTTGTCTTCTGTCTTTTGTCCTTTATCTCTTATATTCTCTTCCAATCCCTGTTAACTTTTTTCTTGATTGCATAGGAAAGTATAGAACACGAATATCATTTACCCTGTTAGATAACTCCATATCTAACAGGGCAGGTTAACAAATTGCACGAATTTCTTTTATTTTTTTCTT